>JAJTHO010000041.1 GCA_021297975.1 Alphaproteobacteria bacterium | reverse complement strand
GGGGAATCAAATCGGTCATACAGAAATTTTCTCAAGCACTATTTCATGGTTGGTAAACACGCAAATATCGGCGGCAATATTCAGCGCCCGGCGGGCTATTGTTTCGGCGTCAAGCGTCACATCGGGATACAAAGCCTTAGCCGCGGCCAGCGCATAACCGCCGCCGCTGCCGATCGCGACAACACCCTCTTCCGGCTCCACCACATCACCCGTTCCGGAAAGCAGCAACGTGTCTTTCGCGTCTGCAACCAGCATCATCGCTTCCAGCCGCCGCAAATAGCGGTCAGTGCGCCAGTCTTTGGCAAGCTCGACGCACGCACGCAGCAACTGCCCCTGGTGCTTTTCCAGCTTGCCTTCAAGGCGGTCAAACAGCGTGAACGCGTCCGCCGTTGCCCCGGCAAAACCGGCGAGCACCTTGTCATTGCTGAGACGACGCACCTTACGGGCGTTATTCTTTAAAACAGTATTGCCCTGGCTAACCTGACCATCTCCGGCCAGGACCACAGAGCCGAGTTTGCGCACGGCGACGATTGTTGTCATAGAGGATAGTTGGGGCTTCCTGACAAAAAAAACAAGTCAGTTACCGCTTAATTATAAACCGCAGAGTCCCCGGCTTAACGCCGCTGCGCTTGACTCGATTCAAAGCGACTCGCTGCGGGGCTAATTTCCTTGGTTCCCTGGCCGCTAATTTCAAATACTGAAAGACTGCGCTCGGAAATACCTTGGGGGGTAAAACGGAAAATGCCGTCAATACCGGCATAGCCCGACGCATTTTTTAGCCAAGACTCACTAAATTGACCATTGTTCGAGCGTGAAATAACGATGGCGAGTGCGGTCGCATCATAAGCTAAGCTTGCTTGACGAATCGGTGATTTACCATAGAGCTTGCTATAGTTGCTTTCAAACTGTTCGCGCATCTTGCGCGGCGCTGCCGCAAACCAAGCCCCCTGTAAAGACGGCTCGCCTAATGTCTTTGGGTCATCCCAACTCGATAACCCCAACAGCTTTACCCGCTGTGTATCAATACCATTAACAGCAAGCAGCGGTGCAACACTACGCAGCTCCGCGCCGGAAAGCGGCATAACCAGCGCATCAAATCCCGCGCCATACCCTTCTTTTGCCGCACGCTGGCCTAGTTTTTTCAATGCCGCCGTCTGCGCTTCGGATCCGGCGCCTAGCCGCTCAGAAATCACCAGCGTACCGCCGCTTCGACCGATAATCTCTTCAGCCGCACTACGCATTATCTCACCAAAAGCATTATCTGGCACAAGAATAGCAAAGCGGCGTTTGTTGCTCGTAACACTGTGTTGTATTAGCCGGGCTATCTGGTCTTGCGGCATAATGCCCAGTACATAGGATCCATCATTCGCAAGCGTCCGGTCGTTTGAAAACGTAATCAGCGGTGTATTGCTGGCGCGAGTTGCATCACGCGCCGCCCGTGCCTCTGCGGCGAATAAAGGGCCCACAATCAACTGTGCCCCGTCTGAAACAGCTTTTTCTGCTAATGTCGCCGCCCGCGCTGGGTTTGATTGTGTGTCATAGGGGCGCAGCTGAATGTTGCTTTGCCCGGCATCATTTAAGGCCAGCAGCGCCGCATCCTGCATGGATTGGCCGATCCCCTTGTCTTTACCTGTTAATGGCAACAATAGCGCCACTATTGGTGCATTGCCAAAAGCTGGTCTAAGCGTCGCAGCAAAAACAGAATCCACCCGGCTCATGGAGGCGTTTTTTGCCTTTATGGTGGGAGTTGCACCGCGCGTATCTAAAAGCGGCGCTGGGTTTGCGGATTTTTGCGGGGAAAGCGTTACCGGCGCGTCCACCGAACCAACACACGCGGCGGTGAGAAGAAAAATTAAAAGAAAACTGCTGCGGCGCATCGACTCGTCCTGTAAACTGTAATGATGAATGACAGTAGCAAGGTAAACAGCGCACCGCAAGCGTTGCAACCGGGTCTCTATATTGTGGCAATGCCCATCGGCAACCGCCGTGACATCACCTTGCGGGCGCTGGATGTCTTAACAGGGGTATCTGCCGTTGCTTGCGAAGACACCCGGCGAACGGGGATTCTCCTTGCAGATTATGGCCTTAAGAAAACACTGCTTCGCTATGATGACGCCAGCGGCGCGGCGGCGCGTCCGGCTTTATTGAAGCGGCTCCATGCCGGAGAGTCCCTGGCGCTTGTCAGCGATGCCGGAACACCGCTCATTGCCGATCCCGGCTATAAATTGGTTACGGAAGCTCGCTCGGCCGGAATAGCGGTGTTTCCCGTCCCGGGCGCGTGCGCCGCAATTGCCGCCCTTTCAGTTGCCGGTCTGCCCAGCGATGCGTTTTATTTTGCCGGCTTCTTGCCGCGCCGGTCTGCCGCCCGACAAAGTGCCCTGCGCACGCTTGAGCCGCTCACAGCTACCTTGCTGTTTTATGAAGCGGGCAACAGGCTTGAAGAATTTCTGGCCGATACCGTTGTTGTTTTCGGCGCACGCCCGGTTGTGATTGCCCGAGAGATTACCAAAACCTTTGAGAGTTTTTACACCGGAACACTCGGCGAGTTAACACCAGAATGCACGCTAGGGGAATGCGTAGTATTGATTGGCGGCGCATCAACATCAGAAAATAACGCTTGGGAACCGGCGTTAAAATCGCTTTTAGCCGCCGGTATCAGCGCCAAAACAGCGGCTGCTGCATTGGCTGATGCGTTTTCTGTATCCAAACGAGATGTATACCAACATGCGCTCAAACACCTACCAACGCGGCCTTGACGCCGAGGCTGCCGTTGCGACGGACTACCAGCGTCGCGGCTATACAATCCTAGCAACGCGCTACAAAAGCAAAAACGGCGAACTGGATATCGTTGCACAGCGCGGCGCAGAATTGGTTTTTATTGAGGTCAAGGCACGCGCAACACTTACAGCGGGATTAGAGGCTATCAGTTTAAAACAGCAATCTCGCCTGTTCAATGCGGCTCAGGACTATTTAGCCGCCAACAGCACCCTTGAAACGTCTTGCCGCTTTGATGTTGCCGTCGCATTATCAAGTGGAAGGGTTGATATCTTTGAGAACGTTATCCTGTGAGAAAAAGCTTCTCAACCAGTTCAATACTATAATCTCTTAATTATGGCTGCACCAATGCAGAAAAGTTAATATTTTCTTAATATAAGTTTGACAACGGTTCAAAAATTTGGTTTTATGCTGTCGAAGGAAAAAAATCATGCGCTCATTAGTAATTTCTGCATCCCTATTCATGTTGCTTAGCGGCCAAGCTATGGCGCTTAGCTCAAGCATAAAAAGCTCCATTGACGCTGCTGCTAGTACCCCAGCACAATACAACAGTGTTGTAGTTGGAATCGCCGGTGAGAATGCCGCTGATGCTGCTGAGATTGCTGGCTATGCTATTGAAAGCTGCCCCCCAGGTGAGGGTGATTGCGCCGAGATAGCTGCTGGCCTTGCCACACTATTCCCAACCCAGATTGCTGATATCGTAGTGCAAATGGCTCTTGCCAGCCCCGGTGATATAGCCGCATTCGTAGTAGCTGCTGTAGGTTCTTTCCCAGCGAGTGAGCGTCCTTCTGCTTTTGAAAGCATTCTCGCTGCTTTGAAAGCAAACGTTCCAGGTGTGGCGGATGACCTCGATACAGCAGCTGTTATTGGCGGCGGTGCAAACGTTGGTGTGGTTCCTGGTGTACCAAGCCCACAAAGCGGCTCCTTATCTTCACAGTTCTCTAGCCCGCTCTAACTAATCCAATCAATTCCGTAGATTACCAAAAAAACGCATAACAGGATGCATACCATGAAAACTGCAGTATCAACTTTAGTCCTGACAATGTTTATTGCGCACGGTGCTCTCGCGCAAGACGCTACAATCAAGCAAAAACAGAAACCCGTTCCTGCAAAAGCTGCCTCGACATCTTTGCCAGCAGCTCAGAAGGGCGGCGGTGCGAAAAGTACTGCGGTTAAGTTGGGTCAGCCCGAGAACAAGCCACTCAACACTTCAACGGCTCAAGCAACTGTCGGCTCTGCTGCTGAAAGATATATTGAGCAGCCTGATAGCGCTTATTTTATCCAAAGAGATCCTTTGAATGTGTTTGATCGTCCGCGCACTGATCTTGATGCAAATGGGATTCGCTTCGGTAGCTTTATTGCTAAGCCAAGTGTTGAATTAGGCACAGAATACAATTCAAACATTTTCACTTCTGAACAAAACGTTGAGGCGGATACAATTTTTAAGGTAAGCCCCACTCTAGATGTAAAATCTGATTGGAATAGAAATCAGCTAAACTTCAAGGCTGGTTTAACTAGTGCTGCTTATCGCAATAACGACGAACAAGATTGGACGGATGCTTTGCTCGCAGCAAACGGAGCAATTGACATTACGACTGGTCAGTACATTAGTGGCGGCTTTTCTTTCCAGCGCTTGCATGAGGAACGCGGCTTCCCAAACACGGCCAACGTAGTAAGCAATTTAGGACCCACACTCTATAACGTATCAGCGGCAAATATTGGCTACACACGTAAGGTGGGTCAGATCGGTCTGAGCGTTGCCTACGATGCCGTGGATTATAACTACTTAGATAACGAGAATGTGCGTAACGATGATCGCGATCGCTTTGATAACATCGGTACAGCCCGCGTTGGCTATGAATTCATGCGCGGCTATGAGGTGTTTGCTCGTGGTAGTCTTAGCGACCGTCAATACGCAGACTTCCGTGATGATAACGGTTTCGCTCGCGGCGGAGAAGGGTACGAAGCCGTATTGGGTGCTGACTTCCGCCTAACAGGCACCTTATCGGGTGATGTGTATGCTGGTCAGGCTTCAAAAAGTTTTGATGATATCCGCTTCCGCGATGTTGATTCCTTTGTCTATGGTTCATCGTTGCTGTGGTTCCCTACGCAGCTAACATCGATCAAATTCCAGGTTGATCGTAGCATTGAAGACGCTGTTCTTTCTGGAGCATCCTCTTACATTCAATCTGACCATTTTATTCGTGTAGAACATGAATTACAGCGCAATTTCCTTGTTTCTGCTAATGCAGGCTACAGCGAATTTGATTTTCAGGGCGGCGTAGACCGGGAAGACAAAATATACAATGCAGGTGTTGGCGGTAAATACTTAGTCAGCCGCAACGTTTATATTGGTGGTGATTATCAGTTACGTCAGCGTAATAGCGATGCAACCTTCTCCGATTATCAACAGCAAGTTGTCATGGCGACAATAGGTCTGCGTTATTAATCTTTTCCTATATAGTTAATTAAACGCACCTGACTAAGATGAGTCGGGTGCGTTTTTTTATGTTGTGACCTTTGTATAAATTTAGCACCCAAGTTAATTACGTCTAGATACTGCCCCTATTCTTTTTGAGTGTTAACCTAGATATGAACGTTTTTGTATATAAAACTAGTCGACTCTAGTTGGGGCTGGTTTAAAAGCTAAATTTTTTAGCTAGACTCAGCGTTGCAGGAGATGAAACCTTCACTGCGGAAGGGTTTGATATAAAAAAACCCTCAGAAAAATTCCGCTGGAGCGGTAAGAAAATCCGCGATGTAAAAAATAGTCTAGTCTGGCTCACACAACACGTTTATTCTTCGTGTCATTGTTTAATTTGCAGGGAGTTGCCAATGTCTAAATTCGCCGCCGCCCTTTCTTTAATCTTGTTAACTGGCTGTATCTCGCTGTTTTGAACGATACAACGCGGCAACAGTGAGCATCCATAATAGCGCCGCATTAACCTGATGCAGGCTTGCCGACCAAATCGGCACACCATAGTGCACAGTAATAATACCTAGACCGGCCTGTAAAATCAGCAAGGCTGCGAAAAGTTGTCTTAGTGGGTACGTCAAGCGCATCCACACTGCAACACCGAGAAGCAGCAAGGCATAGGCGGCCATGCGGTGACCGAATTGCACCGCGCCCGGCTCTGTCATTAAATACGCTAGGGACGCGTTCTCTCCTGATAAAGATGCAGGTAAAAGCGCCCCGTTAAAATCGGGAAAACTGCTATACGCAAGCCCTGCATCCATACCCGCGACAACGCCGCCATAGCCGATGGTGAGAAACAGCCACACAGCAAAGATTTTTAACAAGCCTGAGCTTCTTTTAGTTTTTTCTGTCAATGGCCAGAAAACGCGCGCAGCCTGCACAGTTAATAGAGCCAAAATGATAAACGCAATCCACAGATGCAGCGTCAGCTTATAGGGCGAGACATCCGGATTATCCACAAGCCCGCTCTGCACCATAATCCAGCCCACTTTTGCCTGCAGCCCGCCCAACGCAAAAATCCCAACGCATTGGAGCGCAAACGGGCGCGGCATTTGCTTGCGCGCAACAAACCAAATAAGTGGCAACGCAAAAACAAAGCCAAGCAGCCGCCCCCAAAGCCTATGACCGTATTCCCACCAATAAATGACCTTAAATTCTTCTAAGCTCATGCCTTTGTTGATTTTCTGGTATTCCGGCGTGGGGCGGTACGCGCTGAGTTCTTCCTGCCATTCAGCTTCGGATAACGGCGGCATAACGCCGTGTATTGGTGCCCATTCCACAATAGATAACCCGGAATCAGTAAGCCGCGTCAGGCCGCCGATGGCCACCATCATCACGGTCATAACGATACAAACGACCAGCCACCAACCAATAGAACGAGATAATGTCTGCTGCATACGCATTCCTTCGCTGCGGCTGATATAGTTTAGCCCAGCGCCTTTTTAAGTAGATCGTTGACAACGCCCGGATTGGCCTTGCCCCCCGTTGCTTTCATCACCGCGCCGACAAAAAAGCCGAACAGCTTATCTTTACCGCTTTTGTATTCGGTAACTTTATCCGGGTTCGCCGCTAAAACCTCTGCAATGGCTTTTTCCAAAGCCCCCGTGTCCGATACTTGGCGCAGGCCTTTCGCCTCAACGATAGCAGCCGCCTCATCTTGGCTTTCCAGCATCAACGCGAACACATCTTTCGCAATCCGCCCGGAAATGGTGCCGTTGCTGATAAGTTCCACAAGGCCGCGCAGGCGTGCGGGGCTGAGTGGGCTGTTCTCAATCCCCGTACCCGCCTTGTTCAGGGCGGCAAACAGCTCGCCCACTGCCCAGCTGGCGAGGAGTTTCGCATCCGTTGCGCCTTTTGCCGCTTCTTCAAAATAGGCGGCAATATCGTTTTCTTCGGCGAGCAGCAAGGCATCCTGCGGCGCAACGCCGTATTGCGTTACAAAACGCTTGCGCCGCGCTTCGGGCAATTCCGGCATCGCGGCACGGATACGGTCAATCTGCGCTTGTGGAATCATGAGCGGCAAGAGATCCGGATCCGGGAAATAGCGGTAATCATGGGCGTTTTCTTTGCCGCGCATCGAGCGGGTTTCACCCTTGGCGCTGTCATACAGCCGCGTTTCCTGACGAATCGTCCCGCCGTCCTCTAAAATCTCTATCTGCCGGGCGGCCTCAAATTCAATCGCCTGCACGACAAAGCGCACCGAGTTCACGTTTTTAATCTCACAGCGCGTGCCGAGCGGCGCACCGGGTTTGCGCACCGAGACGTTCACATCACAGCGGAGGTTGCCCTCTTCCATGTTGCCGTCACATGTGCCCAGTGCCCGCAGAATCCCGCGCAGCTTTTTGATATAGGCCGCCGCCTCAAACGGGGCGCTGAGATCGGGTTTCGAGACAATCTCCATCAGCGCCACCCCGGCGCGGTTCAAATCGACATAGCTTTTGGTCGGGTGCTGGTCGTGGATACTTTTTCCGGCGTCTTGCTCTAAGTGCAGCCGCTCAATACCAATGCGTTTCGTAGAGCCGTCTTCCAACTCAATATCCAGCCAGCCCTCGCCCACAATCGGTTGCTGGTATTGGGAAATCTGATAGCCAGAGGGCAAATCGGCATAAAAATAGTTTTTACGGTCGAAAATTGAGGTCGTGTTGATAACCGCATTCAGCCCCAAACCGGTTTTAATGGCCTGTTCCACGCACACGCCGTTAATCACCGGCAACATGCCGGGAAAACCCGCGTCCACAAATGACACGTTGGCGTTTGGCTCCGCGCCAAACAGGGTGGATGCGCCGGAGAACAGCTTGGACTGTGAGATAACCTGCGCGTGAACCTCTAAGCCCATCACCAGTTCCCAGTCGCCCGTGCGGCCTTTAATGCGATACGGCGTGCTCATAATGCTTGCTCCAACACTGCGCCAATGCTCAGCAGCGTTTCCTCCTGCCAGTGATTACCAATAAGCTGCACCCCCAGCGGCAAGCCATTATCCGCATACCCGCCCGGCAACGCCAAGGCCGGAACCCCGGCCAGACTCGCCGGAATCGTGAACACATCATTCAGATACATCGCAACCGGGTCTTTCGGTTCTTCGCCGAGGCGAAACGCTTCGGTGGGCGCGGTGGGGGTGAGCAGCGCATCAACGCTTTTAAACGCTTCAGAAAAATCACGGGCAATCAAGGCGCGTACTTTCTGCGCCTTTAAATAATACGCATCGTAATAACCCGCCGAGAGAACGTACGTTCCAATCAAAATCCGCCGCTGCACCTCCGCGCCAAAACCCGCCGCACGGGTGTTTTCATACAAATGGTCAAGCGTGTCCCCGTCCACCCGCGCACCAAAGCGCACACCATCATACCGCGCCAAGTTTGACGAGGCCTCCGCCGGGGCAATGATGTAATAGGTTGGCAAGGCATAGGCCGTGTGCGGCAAGGATACCTCCACCACCTCTGCTCCTGCCTCGCGCAGCGCCTGTGCCGCCTTGTCCCACATGGCCAAAACGGCAGGCGCCGTGCCGTCTAAGCGGTATTCTTTGGGGAGGCCAATACGCTTGCCCTTAATCGATTGCCCGATAGCCGCCGTGTAATCCGGTACCGGGGTATCAACGGATGTTGAATCCTTAGGGTCAAAGCCCGCCATAGCGCGCAGCATCAAGGCTGCATCTGTAACGGTGCGCGTCATCGGCCCTGCCTGATCTAAAGACGAGGCAAAGGCAATAATACCCCAGCGCGAACAGCGGCCATAGGTGGGCTTTAACCCGACAATCCCGCAAAAGGCCGCCGGTTGGCGGATTGAGCCGCCCGTGTCCGTGCCCGTTGCGGCGAGGCATAACCCGGCTTTCACCGCCGAAGCCGATCCGCCGCTACTCCCCCCCGGCACACGGCACAGCGCCGTATCATCGTTAGCTTTCAGCGGGTTTTTTACCGCGCCATAGGCGCTGGTGATATTCGCCGACCCCATGGCAAACTCATCAAGGTTGAGCTTGCCCACCGTAATCGCCCCCGCGGCGGCAAGATTCGCGCTGACAGTGGATTCATACGGCGGGATGAAGTTCCCCAAAATCTTACTGGCCGCTGTGGTGCGCACGCCTTTTGTGCAAAACAAATCCTTCATACCAATCGGCAAACCGGGCAGCAGCGCATCGGGGGTAGGCTTTGCGTCATACGCCTTGGCGGCTTGTTGCGCGGCCTCAGCAGTAACGGTGATAAAGGCGTTCAGCGCCGGGTTTTGCGCCGTGATGGCGCTGAGGTGTGCGTCCACTAGCTCAACGCTGGAGAATTTTTTCGCGCGAATGCCTGCGGCGGCAGCGGTTAGGGATAGGGCGGTGAGTTCAGACATTATTCCACCACCTTCGGCACAACAAAAAATCCATGGCTTTTCTCCGGCGCGTTGGCTGTGACAGCTTCCGCCTGATTGCCATCAGTTGCCGCATCCTCGCGCAGCCGCAATGTCGCCGCGGAAACAGAGCGCAGCGGCTCAACACCATCCGTGTTCACCGCGCTGAGCTGTTCGATAAAGCCTAAAATATTATTGAGTTCCGCCGCAAGCGCCGGGAGCCGCTCTGGTGTAATCGCCAGCCGCGACAGCCGCGCCACGTTTGATACTGTGTCTGTTGATAGAGCCATAATACTTGTATTTCTAGAGCCGATGTGGTTTGCCCGCAAGATGCTTTACCGCTCTATTCCAGACTTTCGCGCTGTCCTGCCCATGCCGGGACGCGTACTCGGCATTGATTATGGCAGCAAACAAATAGGCCTCGCGCTCTCTGATTTAGGGCGCACCGTGGCAACGCCGTGGACGATGCTGCACCGTGGCCGCTGGCAAGAAACAGCGGCGCTGCTGCTGCAATGCCTGAATAGCGAAAACATCGTTGGCATTGTGCTGGGCTATCCGCTGTCGCTTGACGGGACAAAAAGCGCCATGACGCAGGCAACCGAACAATTTGCCCGTAATATGCAAAAAATCTCCACGCTGCCGATACTGCTCGCCGAAGAACGGTTCAGCAGCGTGACAGCGGAAAATGCCCTGCTAGAGGCCAATATGCGCCGCGCTGAGCGAGCGGAAAAGCGGGATATGGTGGCGGCGGCGGTGATGCTGCAACAGGTGTTGGATAGGGGGTTATAGTGGATAAAATTATCGTATCGAGCGACGGCTGGTTAGAATGCAATGGCTTACGACTTCCCTGCGCTTTGGGTAAAAACGGCGTGACGGCTGATAAAATCGAGGGCGACAGCAAAACGCCCTTGGGCAGTTGGCCAGTGCGGCGCATGTTTTACCGCCCGGATAGGGTTGCACCGCCGCAGTCAGCCCTAGAAACAATCCCCCTCACACCCCAGCACGGCTGGTGTGATGATGCCGCGCATCCGCTGTATAACACTCTCGTAAGCCTGCCCTTCGCAGGCAGGCATGAGGAACTGTGGCGAAGCGATACGCGCTATAATTATATCCTTGAACTTGGCTATAATGATGCGCCGATTATCCCCGGTAAAGGCAGCGCGATTTTTCTGCACGTGGCAACAAAAGACCGCTGGTTTACCGAAGGGTGCAT
>JAJTHO010000028.1 GCA_021297975.1 Alphaproteobacteria bacterium | reverse complement strand
TGATAGCCCCAAAGCATCCCGCGCCGTCATCAAAACGCTGCGCCAACACTTCCCGCATTTGCGCATTATGGTGCGCGGGAAGGATGAGGGGGATTGCAAGGAATTGGTGCGTCTCGGTGCGGAAGCGGCGGTGCCGGAAACGGCCAGCGCCAGCGTGCAACTCGGTAAAGCCGTTGTCAGCGCATTTGGACAGAACCCAGGGACGCGCATCAACGCATCAACGGATGATGAGGATAATAGTTAAGGAGTTTTTTTAATGGATACTATTGCTGTTGCGGCAGCTCGAATATTACTCAACACAGGCGCGGTACATTTACGTCCAGAACAGCCGTTTACGCTCACCAGCGGAAAAAAATCGCCGGTGTATGTGGATTGCCGCAAGCTGATTAGCTTTACTAAAGAGCGGCGCATACTGGTGCGCCTGATGGTGGAACGCTTGCAACAAAACGGCGTTGCCCGCCCACTCGCTGTTGCGGGCGGCGAGACGGCGGGGATTCCCTATGCGGCGTGGCTGGCGGATGCGTATGATGTGCCGATGCTGTATGTGCGAAAAAAGCCGAAAGGCTTTGGCCGCGGATCGCAGATTGAGGGTGTTTTTAACGAGGGCGCACGCGTGCTTTTGGCCGAAGACCTCGCAACCGATGGCGGCAGTAAAATCGTGTTTGTTGATGCCTTGCGCCGCGCGGGCGCAGAGGTGCGCGATTGCATCGTTGTGTTTCATTACGGCATTTATCCCTATGCTGGCTCCAGTTTAGAGAAAGCGGGCATTGCCCTGCATTCTCTTTGCCAATGGCGCGATGTGCTGGCGCTTGCGCGCGCGGAGGCGCGTTTGCCTAAAGCGGCGCTGGATAAGATTCAGCTGTTTCTGGATGACCCGGCCGGTTGGGCAAAGCAGTATGGCTAAGTGGCTGCTGCTCTTGCTGTTTTGTTTCTTTGCGCCGCAGGCACAGGCATATGGCGATGAGATCGTTCGCCCGAAGCCGCCGGAAGTACGCAAGAATAATGAGCTGAGCATTGGTATTCCCGCCCCCGTAGCGGGGCTGCACCCCTATCTAGACCGGGGCGCGGCCAGCCGCTATGCGCAGGGGCTGGTTTTGCGCCCCCTCATGGCCTTTGATGCCAATTGGCAATTGGTGTGTATGCTGTGCGCGGTGATGCCGTCGAATGAAGCCGGCACCATTCGGCAGGAATTTTATGACGGCAGCAAACAGGGCGTTGCGATTACGGTAACCCTAAAGCCCGGCCTGCGCTGGGGTGATGGCCGCCCGCTCACCGCTGAGGATGCGGCGTTTACCGCCTCACTAACCGAGCATCTGCCCCCTAGCCTTGGCGGACTCCGCAAAGTGACCGTGGATTCACCGCAGCAATTCACCCTGCATTTCCGTGATTTATCGGTTGAGCTTACCGCGCTGACGGATTTCTACCCCCTGCCGAAAGCATTAGAGCAAGCCGCCGTCGGCGCAGATTACGCGAAAAACAGCCGCTATCGCCGCACGCCCTTTGACCCCGGCCTGTATAACGGCGCGTATATTTTAACCGACAGTTGGAACGGCGGTTGGCTGTTTACAGCCAATGCCAGTTTCAGCGGCGCAAAGCCGCAGCTGCAAACCCTGCGCCTCCAGCGTGCGCCCAGTGTTGCCGCCGCACTCAGCAGCTACGACCGGGGCGCATACACCATGCTGGCTTGGGATTTACTGGCAACAACCGAGGAAACGGCGCGCTATAGCGAGCAAAACGCCGGGCGGTTTAACGCCGTGGTGCGGCCTTCGGCGCTTTTTGAGCATATTGCGCTTAATCTTGAGAATCCGCTGCTCACTGATCGGCGCACCCGCTTAGCGCTGTTGCTGGGGCTTGACCGGGCGGCAATGAATCAGGCGGCCTTTCGCGGCAATGCCGTCGTTGCGCCGGCGTTCATCAGCCCGCTTGACCGCTCGTTTAACAACGATTTACCCATCCAAACGCTTAATCGTGAACGGGCAAAGCAACTGCTGGGTGATGCCGGGTTTAAGCCGGGGGCAGACGGCGTGTTGGTTGCGCCCAATGGCCAGCGGTTTACGCTCACGCTGCTGACAACGGAAGGCAACGCATCGAGAGCGATGCTGCAACAGATGATTACCAATTCCTGGAAGCAAATCGGTGTTGAAGTGCAGCCAAAGCTTGTGCCAGCATCGGAGCTATTGAGCACGATTCTGCCCCAGCGCCGCTTTGAAGGGGCGGTGCTGTTTGCTATCGCCAGCTTTCCCGATGCGGCGGCAACGAGCCTGCTGCACAGCCAATCTATCCCGAATCAGAGAAATGAGTTCAGCGGGCAGAATTACAGCGGTTATAAAAACCCCACGATGGACGGTTTATTAGAAAACCTCGATAAAACAACGTCCATCGCCTACCGCTTGCAGCTGCGCCGGGCGATGCAGCAAATTTACAGCGCCGATTTACCCAGCCTGCCGCTGTTTTTCCGCCCAGCGCGTTATTTATTGCCGATTGGCGCAACGGGCATTCCTTCCACAGCGCATCAGTTTCCCGCCACCTTATGGGTGGAAGATTGGCGCTTTGTTATTAACGACGATAACTAGTCAGGGATAGAGCTTGGCGCTATTCCATGCGGCGTCTAGCGTTTCGCGGCGAAACACCAAACGGTCATGCAGCCGAAACGGCATATCTTGCCAGAACTCTATGCAAAGCGGCCTCACACGCCAGCCGCCCCAATGCGGCGGCCTCGGCACATCCTGATCTTTGTATTGCGTCTCTGCAGCGGTAAAGCGGTTCTCGAAGTCACTCCGCTGAGGCAGCACCGCAGATTGCAAGGACGCCCATGCGCCGAGCTGGCTGTTGCGGCTACGGCTTGAAAAATACGCATCGGCCTCGGCAGCTGTTGCTTGCTCGACTAGCCCCTCTACCCGAATTTGCCGCCGCAATGATTTCCAATGAAACGTCAGCGCCGCCTTGGGATGCGCGGCTAACTGCTGTCCTTTGCGGGAGGTGTCGTTGGTGTAAAAAACAAAGCCGCGCTGGTCATGACCTTTCAGCAGCACCATCCGCACCGACGGCATTCCGTCGGCGCCTACCGTGGCCAATGCCATGGCGTTTGGGTCATTCGGCTCACTTGCTTCTGCGGCTTTCAGCCAATCATCAAAAAGAGCAAACGGCTCCGTAATCTTTTTTTCATCTAAAAGGTTAGTATTCATCACATCCCTTGTGCCTTTATGGTGCTAACTCTAAATATAGTAAGGATTTTTGTATGCAAGGCCTGCCGTCCGCTCCTCTCTCGAAACCGAAAAGCCCGCGCCAGCAGCGGGTTGCGTCTGAACTGCGTGATAATCTTGCGCTGGTGCTGCAACACGGCGAGGTGATGCTCGATAACGCAGACCACATTATTATCACCATCGCGGATGTCAGCATTTCCCCCGATTTGCGCCAAGGGGATGTGTATTTCACCGCCCTCGGCGGCAGCGTGGATATTGCCGAGGCCGCCCTCCGCCGTCAGGCAAAAGCGCTGAGCTTTGCCGCCACAAAGCGCATGGGGTTGCGGCTGGTACCGCAGCTGCGTTTTCTAGTTGATACCCGCCAGCATAATGCCCAGCGGATAGAATACCTGCTGCGTTCGCCCCATGTGGCGCGGGATCTTTCTGCCCCGGATGCGTAGTAAAAGTTGCCTTAATAACGGCTTTGTACTGCTTGATAAACCAAGTGGTTTTACCTCTGCTTCGGCGCTTGCTGCGGTGCAGCGTGCACTTGGCAAGCCAAAAGCGGGGCATCTCGGCACGCTTGATCCGCTCGCAACTGGCTTGTTGCCGCTGGCCATGGGGCGGGGCTGTAAACTGGTTCCCTATCTTAACACGCTCGATAAAGAATATGAATTCACGATTTTTTTTGGTGTGGGGACGGCCAGTGATGACGGCGAAACACTGGCACAGACAAGCCGCCACCGGGTGTTGTCTTTGGCCGATATTGAGGCGGCGGTTGCCCAATTTAACGGTGTCACCTATTTGCAAAAACCACCTGTTTTCAGCGCCCTTAAAATGGGCGGCGTTGCGGCGCATGTGCTCGCGCGTGACGGCAAGACCCCAGATCTAGCGCCGCGCCCGCAAACCATCCATAATCTTTCACTTAAAGAAAAACACACATCTACTTGTTATTCCTTCACAGTGCATTGCAATAAAGGCACCTATGTCCGCAGCCTCGCCCGCGATATTGCCGCCGCCCTTGATACGGTTGGTTATGTCTCACAGCTACGCCGCACAGCCGTGGGCGGCTGGCGGGTGGAAAAAGCGGTTGCGTTCCAGGAGGTTGCCGCTTATAAGAGCCACGCTGCACCCATTTGGATGCTGCCGTTATCGCGTGTGCTGGACGACATCCCGGCTCTACGGGGTAATACAGCGGTGCAGCGTATCATAGATGGAGGTCTCGATGTCGCTCACAGTTGCTCGTAAAGCCGAGCTGGTAAAAGAATATGGTAAATCGGCCAATGATACTGGCTCTACCGAAGTTCAGGTGGCCTTGCTCACCGAACAAATCAAAGATTTATCCGGGCATTTGGCAACCCATAAAAAAGACAACCACTCCCGGCGCGGACTGCTGAAAATGGTGGGTCAACGCCGCAGTCTGCTGGATTATCTGAAGCGCAGCGACAAGACGCGCTATCAGACCGTGATTCAGCGTTTGGGCTTGCGCCGCTAAGCGTTGCTCTACAGCATAGAGAAACCCCGCCCATTTGGCGGGGTTTTTCTTTTTCTGCTCCATCTCTTGACAACCCCTCCCCCACCCCCTACATCCGTAGCACTTGAGGGCGTCGAGTGCTAATTGCACGCCGCCTCTCAAAAACAACCTTTAATTTCAATGAGGAATGCTATGGGATTCAGACCACTCCACGATCGCGTATTGGTACGCCGTCTGGAAGCAGACGAAAAAACCGCTGGCGGGATTATTATTCCGGAAACCGCAAAAGAAAAGCCGCAGCAAGGTGAAGTTATCGCTGTGGGCGCGGGCGCACGCGATGAAAACGGCAAAGTGCAAGCGCTTGATGTGAAAGCGGGCGATTTCATCCTGTTTGGCAAATGGTCGGGCACGGAAGTGAAAATCGACGGCGAAGACCTGATCATCATGAAAGAATCCGACGTGCTCGGTATCATTGATGGCAAAACCATTGGCAAGAAAAAAGCCGCTTAATTTAAAGGAATAGAACACTATGGCACAAGCAAAACAAATTCGCTTCGGCACGGACGCCCGGGATGAGATGCTGAAAGGCGTCGTAACCTTGGCTGATGCCGTTGCGGTAACCTTAGGGCCCAAAGGGCGCAACGTGGTTATTGAAAAATCTTTTGGCTCACCCCGCGTCACGAAAGACGGCGTGTCGGTTGCGAAAGAAATCAAGCTGAAAAACCCATTCCAAGACATGGGCGCGCAAATGCTGCGTGAAGTTGCCAGCAAAACAAACGATGTGGCCGGAGACGGCACCACCACCGCAACTGTATTGGCACGCGCCATTGTGGTTGAGGGCGTGAAAGCCGTTGCCGCCGGGATGAACCCGATGGATCTGAAGCGCGGGATTGACCTCGCCGTTGAAGCCGTTGTGAAAGACATCCAAAGCCGCAGCAAAAAAATCGCCAGCAACGCTGAGATTGCCCAAGTAGGAACCATTTCCGCCAACGGCGATACCAACATCGGCGGCATGATTGCCAAAGCGATGGAAAAAGTCGGCAACGAAGGCGTTATCACCGTTGAAGAAGCCAAATCGCTGGAAACAGAACTCGATGTCGTTGAGGGCATGCAGTTTGATCGCGGCTACCTCTCCCCGTATTTTGTCACCAACGCCGACAAAATGCTGGTGGAACTGGAAAACCCCTTCATCCTGATTTTTGAGAAAAAACTCAGCGGCTTACAGGCAATTCTTCCTGTTTTGGAACAAGTTGTTCAGTCGGGTCGTCCGCTCTTTATTATCGCAGAAGACGTCGAAGGCGAAGCCTTAGCAACACTCGTTGTTAACAAGCTGCGCGGCGGCCTGAAAGTGGCAGCCGTGAAAGCCCCAGGCTTTGGCGATCGCCGCAAAGCGATGCTGGAAGACTTGGCAATCTTGACCGCTGGTCAGCTGATTAGCGAAGACCTCGGCATGAAGCTTGAGAACGTCACCGTTCCGATGCTCGGCACCGCGAAAAAAGTCCGCATCACCAAAGATGATACAACCATCATCAACGGCGCGGGCAAAAAAGCCGCTATCGAAAGCCGTTGCGCTCAAATCCGTGCGCAAATCGAGGAAACCTCCTCTGATTACGACCGCGAAAAACTGCAAGAGCGTCTGGCGAAACTCGCTGGCGGGGTAGCCGTTGTTCGTGTCGGCGGCGCCACAGAAGTGGAAGTGAAAGAAAAGCGTGACCGCGTTGACGATGCGCTGCATGCAACGCGCGCTGCGGTGGAAGAAGGCATTGTTGCTGGTGGTGGCCGCGCGCTGCTGTTTGCAACCAAAGCCCTTGAAAAAGTGAAAGTGTCGAACGACGACCAGCGTCGCGGCGTTGAAATCGTGCGTCACGCACTGTACGCGCCTGTGCGGCAAATTGCCGAAAACGCTGGTTTTGATGGTGCGGTTATTTCCGGCAAACTGCTGGAATCAACCGATGCCAACTTTGGCTTTAACGCCCAAACCGGCGAATACGTGGACATGATCAAAGCCGGGATTATCGACCCGACAAAGGTTGTGCGTTCCGCGCTGCAGGATGCGGCATCTGTTGCCTCTTTGCTGATCACCACCGAAGCCATGATTGCCGATGAGCCTGAGCCTAAAAAAGGCGCAGCTGGCGGCATGGGCGGCGGCGGTATGGGCGGCATGGGTGACATGGATTTCTAAAATCCTGTCTCTTATTGACGGTACTACCTCTCTGGAAAAGCCCCCTAAATGGGGGCTTTTCTTATTGCGGGAACACCGCTAAGTAACACCAGCAAGGAGATTGTATGCGTATTTTAACATTGCTTGTGTTGTTTGCTCTCACTGCCTGCAACACCGTTCAAGGCCTTGGCACGGATATTCGTAAAACGGGCGAAACACTCGAACGCACGGCGAAATAACCATGGAGCAGCGCCTGCTTGGCACGTCTGGCATCAAGGTCAGCGCGCTTTGCCTCGGCACCATGACCTGGGGCGAGCAGAACACTCAAGATGAGGGCTTTGCCCAGATGGATTATGCGCTAGAGCGCGGCGTTAACTTTTGGGATACGGCAGAGCTTTACCCGGTACCGCCCGACCCGGCCAAACAAGGCCGCACCGAAGAGATTATTGGCAATTGGTTTGCAAGCCGCCCCGGCAAACGCGCCGAGGTCATTCTAGCAACCAAAGTCAAAGGCCCCACGGGCAGTTTGCAACCTCAGCTCAAAGAACAACGCAGCCTATCGCGCCACACAATCACCACTGCGCTAGACGCCAGCCTTAAGCGCCTCAAAACCGACGTCATAGACCTCTATCAAATCCATTGGCCAGACCGCACCACCAACTATTTCGGCCGGCTCGGCTATACCCATCATGAAGAAGACAGCGTCCCCATTCGGGAAACGCTCAGCGCGCTGCATGATGCAGTCAAGGCCGGTAAAGTCCGCACCGTGGGGATTAGCAACGAGACGCCGTGGGGCTTAAAGGAATACCTGCGCCTCGCCAGTGATGAAGGCCTGCCCCGCGTTGTTTCCATTCAAAATCCGTATAATCTGCTGAACCGCAGTTTTGAGGTGGGGCTTTCAGAAATGGCTATCCGCGACTCGGTGGGGCTGCTCGCCTATTCGCCGCTGGCGTTTGGGATGCTGAGCGGGAAATATGGCGCGCAGCCTTGGCCAGCCAAAGGCCGCCTGACGCTCTTTAAACGCTTCAGCCGCTATACGGGTGCGCGTGCTGTTGCCGCAACTGAGCAGTATGTTGCCTTGGCGCGGCAACACGGCCTAGACCAGGCACAGATGGCGCTGGCGTTTGTGACGCAGCAACCGTTCGTTACCAGTAATATCATCGGCGCAACAACGCTGGAACAGCTTAAAACCAATATTGACAGCGCGGATATCACGCTCAGCGCGGAGGTTTTAGCCGGGATTGAGGCGATTCATCAGGATAACCCCAACCCCGCGCCGTGATGAATACAGTTTCCACTGGAATTACCCGCAAAAGCCTTTATGGTACGGCGCGTAACAAACGTGATGTATCAAAGGAAACAAGATGTTTACTATCTATCGTAAAGAGCTGGAATGGGGCGGGAAGAAACTCGTTATCGAAACCGGTAAAGTCGCTCGTCAAGCCGACGGCGCGGTCATCGTAAAATACGGTGACACAACAGTTCTGGCAACCGCCTGCGCCGAAAAAACCCCAAAAGCCGGCATCGATTTCATGCCGCTGACTGTCCATTATCAGGAAAAATTCTACGCCGCTGGCCGCATTCCCGGCGGCTTCTTTAAGCGCGAAGGTCGCCCAACAGAAAAAGAAGTGCTGATTTCCCGGCTGATTGACCGGCCAATCCGCCCGCTGTTCCCGGCTGGCTATACCCATGAAACACAAGTGCTCGCCACAACGCTGAGCTATGACGCGGAAGTTGACGCGGATATTGCTGCCTTGATTGCCGCGTCTGCTGCACTCACCCTCTCCGGTGTTCCCTTCATGGGGCCGATTGGCGCGGCGAAAGTGGGTTATATTGATGGCAAATATGTCCTCAACCCCACCGTGTCGGAACTCAAAGAGTCGTCCTTGGAATTGGTTGTTGCCGGCACGCAAGAAGGCGTGTTGATGGTTGAATCCGAAGCGCGCGAACTCTCTGAAGAAATCATGCTGGGCGCTGTGGAATTTGGCCACAAAGCCTATCAAGAAATCATCGATGCGATTATTCAACTCGCCGAAAGCTGCGCCAAAGAGCCTTGGGATTTCAACCCCGATGCCCATAAACTCAGCAGCGATGACCAGAAAAAACTGGAAAGCGTTGCCGTTGAAGGCCTTCGCAAAGCCTATCTCATCACCGAAAAAGGCGCTCGCGTTGATGCGCTGAAAGCGGTGAAAGAGGCCGTTTCTACCGCCTTTGCTGATGCCGCTGATGACATCAAGGCAAAAGCAAAAAGCGCGCTGAAAGAGCTGGAAAAAGACATCGTGCGCGGCGCGATTTTGGACACCGGCAAGCGTATCGACACCCGCGGCCTGGCCGACATCCGTCCGATTGTGGCGGAAGTGGGCGTTCTGCCCCGCGTGCATGGCTCGGCCTTGTTCACCCGCGGTGAAACGCAGGCACTGGTTGTTATCACGCTCGGTTCCGGTCAGGATGAGCAAATGATTGACGCCATTGAAGGCGAATACCATGAGCACTTCATGCTGCATTACAACTTCCCGCCCTTCTCGGTGGGTGAAGTGGGTCGTATCAGCAGCCCCGGTCGCCGCGAAATCGGCCACGGCAAGCTGGCCTGGCGCTCGATTCGCCCGGTTCTACCCGCGAAAGACAAGTTCCCCTACACGCTGCGCGTTGTTTCGGAAATCACCGAATCAAACGGCTCGTCCAGCATGGCAACCGTGTGCGGCACCTCGCTCGCGATGATGGATGGCGGCGTACCGCTTGACCGGCCGATTGCCGGGATTGCCATGGGTCTTATCAAAGAAGCCAAAGGCGTTGCAGTTTTGTCGGATATCCTTGGTGATGAAGATCATCTCGGCGATATGGATTTCAAAGTGGCCGGAACCGATGCGGGTATCACCGCCTTGCAGATGGACATTAAAATCACCAGCATCACCCCTTTGATTATGAAAACTGCCTTGGCGCAAGCCAAAGATGGCCGTTTGCATATCCTGGGCGAAATGGCGAAGGCGCTCACCGGCGCACGCGGCGATGTGAACACCAACGCTCCGAAAATGACCATCATGAAAATCCAAAAGGATAAAATTCGTGAAGTCATTGGCACGGGCGGGAAAGTCATCCGCGAAATCGTCGAACTGTCGGGCGCAAAAATCGACATCGAGGACGACGGCACCATCAAAATCTCTGCTGTCAACGATTCATCGGCCAAAGATGCGATTAACCGCATTAAAGCCATTGTGTCTGAGCCAGAAGTGGGCGTCACCTACGACGGCAAAGTGGTGAAAACCATGGAATACGGGGCGTTTGTGAACTTCTTTGGTTCGAAAGACGGCTTTGTCCACATCTCGGAAATGGCGCATCACCGCGTCAACAAAGTAACGGATGTGGTGAAAAACGGCGACGATGTGAAAGTGAAAGTGGTGGGCTTTGATGAGCGCGGTAAAGTGCGCCTGTCGATTAAAGCTTGCCTCGAAGCGCCTGTTGGCGGTGAAGAGCCACAAGACGAAGTTGCTTAATACAGCCTCCCGTTGCTAATTAAAAAAGGGTAGCTTAGCCGCTACCCTTTTTTGTGTAATCACTTCTCTAATCGTGCTCAACCAGCGCTGCAACCTGCTGATACAGAGCCAACGGTTGTTCCGGCGCTATCAGCGCAGACAATCTTAGCCAACGCATCGGATTTTTTGGATCCTGGCGCGCAACCCATTTGTAATCCAGGCTTTCAACCGGGCGCGGTGTTGCCCAGCGGTTATCCAAAATCACATCGCCCCTATCGGTCACAACAGTCAGCACAACATGATACTCATTCCTTTCAGTAAAGGCCGTGGTGAGCAGTAGCGCGTGTGCTGGCCAGCCCTTATCTATCAAAGCTTGACGCTTTATGAGGGAGAAATCCTCGCAATCCGCCCGGCCATCACGCCCTAGACTCCAATCCTCACGGATTCCAACACTGATAATATCGTTTACTTGGAGATAGGCACTATTGACTTCTTCCTGAACAGTAACCAGATCCTGCCAACTCTTTTCTGTTAAAATTGGCACATCCTTGACATAGCCAGACGAAGCCATTGTTTGCGAGCATTGTTCCATGTTCTCCACACAGAATTTAATAAATCCAACTGGCGGTACAACGGCTGTACTAGTTTCCAACCAATTCGCTGCTGCAGGTTTACCAATGCTAACTAAAACTATTACTAATGCACTTTTTAGACACGGCCGGAATATTGACCGCAACGCCTTTTGTTGCATACCCCTCTCCAATTTTTCTACCTTAAGTAGAACAGGAAAGTATTAAATAGCGGTTAACGTCTGTTTAGGCGCACACTTTAGGGGAAATTCGCGGTATAAAGCATTCCTTAATCTCCGCCAGCAAAGATGCTATAGAGTCTCTATACACTTATGTTTCCAGAAGTTATCACGAGCGATCTAGTCAACGCCTTCACCAATTCGGTGAGCCTAGGCGCGCTCATCTTTGGCTTTATAGGTCTTATCGCAGCGGGCATTGGATTTGTTGGCTTTATCATCCCAGCTGTTAACCGCCTTGTTTTACCGCCGCCCGATGAAACGCGCCTTGCCGATCATCTGCCCTTTGAGCGGGTGTTGCCAGACGGCAAAACTATTATCTGCCGCGACGGCACACACGTGATGTGCTTAGAGATGATTGGCATGGATGACACGTTCTTCTCGCCAGCAGAGCGGGAGATTCTGTTCCTTGCCCGTAAAGATTGGATAGATGCGCTTTCGGAAAGCGGGCTGACGATTCGGGTTTTTGTGCTGCGTGAACATATAGACATGACACCAGCAACGTCGCATTCCCAGCCGGTTTTGCGGGAAATTGCCCGCCGCTGGAACGCCAGTTTCAAAGATTCCTATCGAAATCGGCAGGTTATTGTTTTGTCGGTACCCGGCAAAGCGCGCCATCCGCAGCAAAAGCTGAACACTGCTGTTGAAACCACCAAAACAATTCTCCATCAGTATAAAGCCATTGAGATGAGCCAGCACGATGCGGATCCCGACAGACGGCCTCTCTCGATGTGGTCAAAAATCGCCAGTCCCATTAGCAAGCTCGCCCCCAGCGGGGTTGGCAGCGGCGCCTCGGATGCCATCACGGGCGATGTGGTCGAATTTGGCGGCGATAACGGCCTGATTCGCTTTACCCACGGCACGGATGAGCTGCTGGCGTGCGTTATCGGTATTCGCTCGTTGGGTGATTTCACGTATGAGTCGTTTATGAGTGCGCTCGGCACGGTGCATGGTGAAATCGTTATTCTTCATGCGATTGAGCCGTGGACGAAAACTGAAGCCGCCCTGAAAATCGGCCTGCAATACCGCCTATCACTGGCGCAGCGCTTCTCCCCCGGTATGGCGCAGCAATTTAACGATGCCCTTGATCGCGTTGAGGGCAACAGCGACGCCGCGCAATCCATGGCGCAATATAGCCTGGTGATTATCGCGTATGGCAAAGACGCCGAAGACCTCAATAACGTGGAAGGCGAAATAAAGCGCCTCGCCACCTCGTTTGGTATCTCGCCCATTCGTGAAGGCGTAACAGCGCAGGCCTCGTGGTTTCTGCAATTTCCCAGCTACACTATCTGGCCGCGCCCGTATAAATTGTTTGCCCGCAATATCGCCAGCCACATTACACTGGAGCGGCCGCCCACGGGTTTGCAGAATTGCGATTGGGGCGAAGGGCCTTTGGCGCTGTTTCGCACTGCCTCCGGCACGCCCTATGCCTTTCAGTTTCATATATCTGAGGAAAAAGCCGCCGTTGCCCACGCGGTTGCTATCGGCCCCACCGGATCTGGTAAAACCACCCTGATTAATTTCCTCACAGCGATGGCAATGCGCCATGAAAAGATGCGCGCCTATATGGTGGATAGACACGGCGGTGCGTTTATCTTTGCCAACGCCATCGGCGGCAATTATGTGGTGTTTGAAGGCTCCAGCATTCCCGGCACCGTCAGCGCGCTTAACCCCTTTCAATGCAGTGATAGTGTTGAGAACCGCAGCTTTCTGCGCGGCTTCCTCCAAGCTCTCGCCGAACTGCAGGACCCGGATACGGTGGAAGAAATCGGCTTTGCGGTGGAAGCCGCCTTTGAAAGCCCCGGCTTGCCGCGTGAACAGCGCAGTCTCGCAAATATCTACGATGCGGTGTTCAGCAAAAGCAAACCGCTGAAAAAAGCTTTGCAAAAATGGGTTGACCCTGCCGTGTATGGCGGGGTGTTTAACGCGGCGGAAGATAACCTCGACCTTGTCTCGTCCCGCCTTGTCGCCTTTGATTTCACGCGGCTTTATGAGCATGAGGATTTAGCGCGTGCGGTTATCCTGTATCTGATGCACCGGATTCAAGCGACTATTTCTGAGCTGCGCTGCCCGGCGCTTATCTTTATTGATGAAACAGAGCCGGTGGTGAAGCACCCGATTTTCCGCAACTATTTCCTGCAGATGCTCCAAGAATACCGCAAACGCTCCGCCGCTGTTATCTCTGCCTTCCAGCGGCCAGAGGCGATTATGCAGGCGGGTCTGGGCGAGGCGATTCGCGGCCAGGCACAAACCACCTTTTTCTTTCAAAACCCGCAAGCGCGGGAAAAAGAATATCAGGATTGGGGTCTGACCGACCGCGAATGGGCGTATATCAAAGGCAAGCTCAACCTCACCCGCGCGCTGCGGCGCTCGGTGCTGATGAAACGGGCAACCGGCGAATCGGTCATTATCGATACCGATTTATCGGCGCTGGGCCCCCTTATCAAAGTGTTCTTCTCGGATGAAACCTCCCGCGCGCTGGCAGAAAAACTGATGCGCGAAGTGGGGCCCGATTGGCTGGCGATTTATCTGGATGAAAACGGTTAGGCCGCGCGCTGTAAGGCCGTAACCCCCGGCAAATCCTTGCCTTCCATCCATTCTAAAAATGCCCCGCCTGCAGTTGACACATACGTCAAGCTATCCAGCGCATCCGCCGCAACCAGCGCCGCAACGGTATCACCGCCGCCCGCTATGGTCTTAACGCCGCGCTGCGTTGCCGCGCTTAAATACCGGGCAATACCCATGCTGCCGGCGGCAAACGGTTTCATTTCAAACGCGCCGACGGGACCATTCCACACAATCGTGCGGCAGCTGGCAAAAGCCGCTGTCCAAGCGCTCAAGGTCGCTGCGCCAATATCCAGTATCATCTGGCCGTCTGGAACCGCCGTTACTGGAACTACACTGGCCGGGGCATCCGCCGCAAAGCGCGGCGCAACCACCGCATCCGTCGGCAGTAAAATCTTGCAGCCCAGACTATCCGCCTGCTTTAAAATCGCCATCACGGTTGCTTTGGCGTCTTTCTCACACAGCGATGCCCCCACCTCATGCCCCATGGCATAGAGGAACGTATTTGCCATGCCGCCGCCAATCGCCAGCAGGTTTACTTTACCCGTCAAATTATGCAGCAAATCAATTTTCGTGGAGACTTTCGAGCCGCCGACAATCGCCGCAACGGGACGCGCCGGCGTGGTAAGCGCCGCAGCCAGCGCCTCTAATTCCGCCTGCATCAGACGCCCTGCCCCCGACGGCAACGCGCCCGCAAGTCCCGCCGTTGACGCATGCGCCCGATGCGCCGCAGAAAACGCATCGTTGATATAGATATCAGCTATCCCCGCGAGTTCCTGAACCAGCGCCGCGTCGTTCTTTTCCTCGCCCATTTCAAAGCGGATGTTTTCGAGTAGCAGCACGTCACCCGGTTTTGCTGCCGCAACCGCGCTGCGCACCGCATCGCCCCGTGTTGCCGCGACAAAGCGGAGGTTGATAGGTGCTAATAAAGGCTGCAACGCGGCGGCAATCGGCGCTAAGCTTAGCGCCGCATCCACCTTCCCGCCCGGACGCCCCAGATGGGATAGAATCACCACAACAGCGCCCTTTTGGCTGAGTTCGCGCACCGTTGGCATGCTGCGTTCCAGCCGGGTTGTATCGGTAATAACCCCCTGCTGCATGGGCACGTTAATATCCAGGCGCAGCAGCACAACTTTACCTTTAACCGTAAACGCATCGAGTGTTTTCATAGTATCCCTGATTTTTTCGCAGTCTGTTCGGCTAGCAAATCTGGCACCGGCGCGCAAGCAAACAGCGCATCGGGGTCAACAAAATGACGGCGGAGGCGCATTAAGACTCGCTCACTATACCGCCACGCCGCCTCATCCATCCCCAAATGATGGGTAAGAAAACCAATCGGATTAAAGCCCCGCCGATACGCCCGCAGCAGCATCGCTGTTGTCCGCCATTGGCCGCGAAAAGGATGCGGCAGCGCCGCTGTGCCTGTGCCCCACGCCACGGGGTCTACATGCCCATCAATCGTGAGCAGTGGCTCAAAGCGTACCTCGCCCCCACCAGCGGAAAGCGCTGCATAGCCAAGCCCCGGCAACGCATCTATAATACCCGCATCTATGCGGTTCCACGGCGGCACCAGTATTGGGCGGAATTGTTCGGGAAAGGCCGCCTCTAGGCGCTGTTTTCCCCGGCGCAACTGTTCCGCATCAAAGCCGCTCACCAGCTCTTGTTTTTTTCTAGACGCTGGCGCGTGGTTTGTATGCGCAACGCCGTGCTGGGCAACGCGCACGAGCGGATAGCGCCGCACAAGAGGGGGCAAACTCTCATCCATCGCATCCGGAATAACCGCCAAAAGCAGCGGAATCTTCAGCCGTGCCGATAGCTCTAAAAGCCGCCGCAGCTCTGGCGTGTCCCGCGCCGCGTCATCATCCCGCCACCAAAGCGGAACCGGGCGGAGCGCAAACAGCATCTTCAAAGCTAGACTATCCATGCTATCCCTTCACCCAGCGCTGCAGATGTAATGCGGTCACCTCTGCCCCATGGCAATGAATTTCTTCGGGCATCTCCTCTGGCGGCTGTGCGCCGTCCAGTGCTGCCGCGAGATTTTCCGGGGTTAACGCCTCGCTTTCAAGACAGGTTAACAGCTTTAAACGGGCAAGAACCCGCGCCCGTTCGCCTTGCTCTGATTCTTTCCCTTCGGCAAAGGGCACAACCACCGCCGGAATCTGCGCCTGCAATAATTCGAGCACCGTATTACAGCCCGCCTGTGAAAGTGATGCCGCCGCATTGGGGAATAACGCCCCCAGCTGCGGGTGATTATCCAGAATATGCGTCGTTGTATCGGCCTTGCTGCGTATTTCTATCGCCACATCCGCTGGACAGTAGGGCCCCAGAACAAACAGCCACGGATGGTTCGCAAAGCGTGACAACGGCTTTGCCGCCAAGGCCGCCCGGTACAGCGCCGCGCCGTAAAGCCCGCCGCCTGCGCTCACCAGCACATAGCCTTTTTGAGCCGGTAGTGTTGGCAACGCCTCGTTCGTGAACCGAGCGGGCGGCTGAACATAGCCCGTGTAAATCAGTTTACCTGCAATCTGCGGCGTTTGCGGAAACGTCTGCTCTAGGGGTAAAAACAACGGGTCACCATGCACGAAAACGGCATCATACCGCTGGTTTATCAGCGCGGCCACCGCCTCTGCCCGCGCCCCGGTGACGGAGCCTTGGTTGATAATATCACGCACCGATACAGCCAGCTTCACCCGGCCGTGCAGCTTTTCTAATATGGGCAATAGCTCCTTGCGAAAGCGCCAGCGACCAAAGGGAAACATTTCTGTGATAAAAACCTTTGGCTGCAATTGGTCGAGGGCTGTTTCTAGGAGCGCCCGGCGCGCCGCTAAAAACGCCTCGTCAATCTCGGCACCCGTCGCGGTATCAATCAGCACCTTACAGCTCGCATCCACCGCCTGCACCGCAGGCAATTGCACATACAGCGCACCGCGCGGCGCATAACCAGAAGGCCGCACCCCGCCGCACACAATCGCAACCTTAAGGCCAAAATCTGCCGCCGCCTCAGCAATCGCCGCAACCCGCGCCAAATGGCCAATGCCCAGCAAATTCTGGACATAGATAGCAATATCAACGCGCGGCAGGGCAGAGCTCATGGAGCAGCCTTTCTAGCCGCTTTGCCGCGCCTCGTAAACCATGCACAGTGCGGGCTTTTTCCGATCCGGCCTGGCCATATTGCCGCCGCAACGCGGCATCCTGTAACAATCGCTGTACCGCCGCTGCAAACGCCGCCGCATCACCGGATGGGGGTAGCAAACCCGTCACGCCATCCTCAACCAGCGTCGCAACCCCCGGTGATGCCCCCGCTATCACCGGCAAACCTGCCGCTTGCGCCTCCAGCAGCGCCATGCCCAATGCCTCATCAATGGCTGGCCAGACAAACAGGTCATACGCCGCATACACCTCTGGCATCTCCTCTATTGCTTGTGCGCCCAAAAACCGCACGCGCCCCGGCGGAAATCCGGCAAAGGCCTGTTCCACCGCTGCTCGCGCCGCACCATCGCCGATGATATCGAGTGTCCAAGGAGCGGTAATAGGCTGTAATGCTGCGGCTAAGAGCTGATAGGAACGCAGCTTCGCGCCCTCGCGGTGCATGGCCACGGTGAGCAGACGGGGTTTTGCGTCCCCCCCCAACGGACATACTAGCGGATGTACTAACGGCGGTATGTCTATAAACAGCGGCAACAACTCTTGCGCTGCACCGGGCTTTAATAGCGGCTCAACCGCCGCGCAATCTTTCGGGTTAAATTGCAACACCCTATCCGCCTGCAGCACAATCCGCACGCTTTCCTGATACCAACGGGCATACGCCCCCACCGCGTGCTTTTCCGCGATGCTGGCTTCAATTAAAACATAAGGAATCTTCAGCGCCGCTGTTACCGCCGAGCCGATAAAATCCGGTGCTTTAGCGTAATGATGATAGGTTATCCAAACATCTATGCCGCCCTGCTCTATCAACCGCTGCGCCTCGTCCATCGCTTTATATTCAATGTCTTGCTGCGCATCTTTATCCCCCTGCCCTTCATAGAGCCGCAGTTCGCTGGCAAGGAAAACGTCATGCCCTGTGCTCTCCAGCGCCTTAAACAACAGCCGGGCAATGGTTCTGTCCCCCGACGGCACATCATGCCCCGGCGGTTTCAGCGGCGCATAAAACGCAACCCGCATCAGGCGCTACGCCCCCAGCTCAGCGCCTCCAGCTTATCCAGTAAGGGCGCAAGTTGCACGGCTGCGCTAAAGTCCGCCGCCACGCGCTGCTGCAAGGCTTGTCCTAAATGATGGCGCAGGCTGCGGTTATAGGCGAGGTCGGTTAAAACCGCCGCCAGCGCCGGTGCATCCCCCGGCGGTACAAGGCGGCCATGCACACCGCTCTCAATGAGTTCGGGAATCGCGGATACCGTCGTTGCCACCACGGCCAGCCCCTGACTGCCCGCCTCCAGCAGCACATTCGGCAACCCGTCGCGGTCACCATCACCGGCAATTTTTGAGGGCAGCACAAATATATCCGCACGCCGGTACGCGTCCAGCACCTCCGGTGCTGCCTGCGCCCCGCGCCAGACGATGCGGGTTGACAGACCCAGCCGTTCTGCCTGCGCTTTCAGCGCCCCCGCATCGCCGCCGCCGATGTGTTCCAATCGCCAATCACACGTTTCCGGGAGCAGCGCCAACGCCTCCAGCAAATCATCAAAACCCTTTTTCGCAACCAATCGCCCCACCGCCAAAAGCCGCACCAGCCCCCCTGCCCCCGGCGCGGAGACCGCCAGCGGAAAACGCGTCGTATCGAGGCCATGATAGGACAGTGTGACGCGCTCTGGCTTTGCGGCAAGATTCCGCAAGTAGGCAACATTCGCCGCGGTACACGTTGTCACCCACACAGCGCTGCTCAGCTTTGCCCGCAAATCATCGGGGGGACTGGTGTAAATATCCTTCGCGTGCGCCGAGGCTGCCCACGGCACGCCCCGCATGGCCGCAACCTGCTCTGCAACCGTGCTGGGGCTATGAAGAAAATGGGCATAAATGCCTTGAACCGTTCGCGGCAGTTCCGCGCTTGCCACAACGCTCTGCCCCCAGCGTCGCCACGCATCCGGCTTTAACGAGCGCGGCACACGCCCCCATCTGCCGCGCAGCAGCGCCCGTAGCAACCGCAGCGGCTCGAGGTGCAAGTATTCCGGCAGATACAGCACAGGGACAGTAACCGCCTCATGCAGGGGATGGCGTTTACTGTCCGCCGGGCGGCGCAGGCTGACAATAACAAACGGCACGCCGCGTTCTTGTAAGGCCAACAGCTCTTGGGCAATAAAAGTTTCGGATAAACGCGGCCAGCCTTTAACAAACACCGCGAGGCGCGGCGACTCAGCCACGAGACAACTCATTAAAAGCGGTAACCAGCCGATTTAAACCGCCGGTAAGTGCGCTATAGACCCCCTGCGGCGGCAGGGGCATGGCGCGGGCTTGCTCTAAGCGCGCCGCCAGTTTGACCGGATCCGCCACATCCTCCGGCATGGCCAGCACCCCCAGCCCCATCGCAGCGGCCTGTTCGGCGCGTAGCAGCTGTTCTTGGCGCGGGCTGGTGCGCGGCGCAAAAACTGCTCTTTTTCGCCCCGCCAGGACATCGCAAAAGGTGTTATACCCCGCCATCGCCACCACCACCCCGGCGCGCGCAAAGCTTGCTGCTAAATCGGGTTGAAACTGCTCTAGAATAACATTTTTAAGCGGCGCTGCCTGTGCGGCTAAGGCTTCAAACGCGCTGCCACCGACAAAAGGCCCTGTAATCAGGTGAAATTTCAACTGCTGGCGCAGCGCTGCAACGTGCAGCATTCCCGTTAAAAGCGCCGCCCCATCGCCGCCGCCGCCGGTTGTAACCAGCACCGTATCCATATCTGCCGCACCCTCTGCGGGGGGCTGCGCGAGGTAGCCTAAATACTGCAACCGCTCATTTAACTGCGGCGAAACAGGCAGACCGCTCAGCGGTTTATACAGCGCCGCATCACCATACACCCAGATGCTATGATAACGCGCCATTGCCTCCATAACGCCGCTTTTCTGCCATTCCCGCGCGAGAGCCTCCGGCGCATCCAAAATATCCCGCAGCCCTAAAATAAGCCGCGACCCTTGCGCGGTCAGCTCCTCAAGCAGCGGCTCCAGTTCCCCGCCCAGACCCAACGGCTCTTTATCCACCAGTAGCACATCCGGCTTAAAATCCGCGCCCATTTCCGCTAAGAGTTGACTGCGCAGCTCTAAAACTTCTGGAAGCGACAGCCCCGATTGCAGCGGCGCATAGCCCCCCGCACTGTTTTTCTGCACCGCTGGCAGGCGCACGAGATCGACCCGCTCTAAGGCCGGGAAACGCTCCGCCAGCGGCGAGCCGGTTGCAATCAACACCCGCACATCTGGCCGCGCAGCGGTGATTGCCGCGGCGATGCTGCGGCAGCGCTTGAGGTGTCCAAGGCCAAAAGTATCGTGGCTGTATATTAAAAGACGTTGTGTCATGGCGCGTACTGCGGCACTTTGGCTGTACTATGGCCAATTTGTCAAACACACCGTTGCAGCAAAGCCTCTATCGCTATATCTGGGCGCATACCGCACGACTGCAAATCGGGCTGCTTTTGCTGTCTGTTGTCTCGTTTGGCTTCCTATATATATCGCTGGAATTGCCCAAGCGGATTGTGAACGATGCCATTAAAGCAACCAGCTTTCCAAAGGAATGGCAAGGCTTCAGCCTCAGTCAAACAGACACGCTATGGCTGCTCTGCGGCGCGTTTCTTTTAACCGTGCTATGCAGCGGCGCGCTGAAATACATCATTAATGTCGGGCGCGGTGTGGCCTCTGAGCGCACCGTAGCGCGTTTACGCCGAGATTTTTTTGCTGTGCTCACCGAGCAGCAGCAACCCCGCCATGGTGAGGCCGCGGGGGAGTATATCCCTTCGCTCACCTCGGAAATAGACCCTGTCGGCGGCTTTGCCGGGGATGCGTTTGTCTTGCCGCTGTTTCAGGGCGGCACGCTGCTGACCATTCTTGTATTCATGGCGCTGCAAAATCCGCTGCTCGCGCTTGCGGCAACACTATTATTTCCAGTGCAAATTTTGTTGGTGCCGCGCCTGCAACGGCGGGTTAACGCGCTGGCGCGCCTGCGTATTCAGGAGATTCGCAGTCTTGCTGCCGCGACAACCGATACGCTGAGTGCCCTGCCGCTGTCCTCGGCTGAAAAAGCAGAAAAACAACAGCGTTTCGCCGTAACAGTGGACAGTATTTATACCGTGCGGTTTCGCCTCTACCGCATTAAATTCTTTATTAAATTCTTTAATAACTTCATTGCCCAAGTTACGCCCTTTTTCTTTTATGCTTACGGCGGGTATTTGGTTATTGAGGGAGAGCTAACCTTTGGTGCGTTGCTGGCCGCGCTCACGGCACACAAAGACGTTATTGCGCCGTGGAAAGAACTGCTGGATTATTATCAAGACCGGGAAAACGCCCGCGTGAAATACAGCCTCGTGCGGGAGCATTACGCCAAACTTTCGTGAAGCCATATGCCGTCTTATAAAAATCCGCGTTGACAGAGAGGTAACTCACCGCCTAGCCTACGCTGCAAAGCAATATAACATACATTGACAGGAGCCGTATGGAGTCCTTGAACACCGCCCTTGCTGCGCTGGAAAGCGCTTTCCAGAATCTGGAACAATCGCTCAGCAGCCGCCTTAATGCCGAACGCGGCCAATACAACGAGCTACATAGTGCACACGACGGGCTGAAACAAGACTACCGCGCTCTGCAACACGCAACAACCGCCCTCTCCAGCAAGCTGGACGCCGCCCTATCCCAACTCGATATGCAGATTGAGGCCATCCGTGCGGCAGCTTGAAATCACCATCGCTGGACGTAATCATGTTGTCGCCTGTCAGGCTGGCCAGGAAGATCGGCTGCATGAGCTGGCGGGGCAGCTGTCTGAACGCGCGAGTGAGCTTATTGCCACCGCAGGACAACTTCCCGACAGCAAATTGTTTTTGCTGTTGTCGCTGATGGTTATGGATGAATATTTAGAAGAAAAAACCAAAACTGCCCAGTCGTTTCAACGCCGCAAACAAGAAATCACTGCCTCGGTTGAGGGGGATATGGAGCTTGTTGCGGGCAAGATGACACAGCTGGCGGAACGGGTGAATAGACTGGCAGAGCGTCTGGCGGCGTAATACCAACCCCGTTCAATTCCCAAGGTTGGCTGCGCCGTGCCCTAAACTTAAGAAATTTTCTCGGCTTGGTATAAGATTCCAGAAGGCTCTGCAACAGGACTTAGATGCATTAGACAGCATAGAAAAAACACAGAGCGCTAGCTAGATGGGCAGCGCTCATTTCATGATTCCCTCCGATGAAACACGTAGCATCTGTCAATTTTTAATGACGTCATTCTGAGCAAAAAAACTGCCAGGTTTTGCTGCACTCAGGATGACGCCGTGGAAATATGTCAGGCGATAAAGGGCATGCCATTACCGCACCCGCGGTTTTTTATTTTTTTCCGCCCGCAGCGGTGCTAAAGAGGCCGCCTATGTCAAAACTTGATACCCAATCCCTCGCCCATTGTATTCGTTTTCTGGCCGCCGATGCGGTGGAGGCCGCAAAATCTGGTCATCCCGGCATGCCGATGGGCTGTGCGGAAATGGCCGCCGTGCTGTTTACCGAGATTCTAAACATTGACCCCGCTCACCCCGAATGGCCGGATAGAGACCGATTTATACTCTCCGCCGGGCATGGCTCGATGCTGCTGTACGCACTGGCGTATTTACTGGGCTATCCCGAGATGACGCTGGAACAGCTGAAAAACTTCCGCCAGTGGGGCAGCCTGACCGCCGGACACCCAGAGCTGCACCGCAGCGTGGGCATTGAAACAACCACGGGCCCCTTGGGGCAAGGCTTTGCCAATGCCGTGGGCATGGCGATTGCCGAACGCAATCTTGCCGCAACGTTCACGGACACCGTCGTTGACCATTACACCTATGTGCTCGCGGGGGATGGCTGCCTGATGGAAGGCATCAGCTATGAAGCCGCCGCACTGGCCGGGCATTTAAAGCTGAATAAACTGATTGTTTTGTGGGATGACAACAGCATCTCGATTGATGGCAGCACGAATCTTGCGACCTCTGAAGACCAACTCAAACGCTTTGCCGCCGCGGGCTGGCGCACCAAAGCGGTGGATGGGCATGACCCGATTGCCCTCAAAAGCGCCCTGAAATGGGCAAAGCGCAGCCCGGATAAACCCACCCTCCTTGCCTGTAAAACCATCATCGGGCGCGGCGCACCAAAAAAGCAAGGCACCGCCAGCACCCACGGCAGCCCGCTGGGCGCGGATGAGCTGGCCGCAACGCGGGCGGCTCTCGGCTGGCCGCACCCGGCGTTTCATGTCCCGGATGAGCTTTTGACTGCTTGGCGCACCGCTGGTAAGCGCGGCGGCAAGGCCTATAAAGCCTGGACAAAACGTTTTGCCGCCCTGCCCGATGCGCAGCAGACTGAATTCCTGCGCCGCCAAGAAGGTTCCCTGCCCGCTGCGGGGCTAGAGGCGCTGCACGCAATCTTATGGAAATTCCAAACCGACCAGCCCAAGATTGCCACCCGCCAAGCCTCACAACAAGTTATTGAGGCGATAGTGCCCGCCATCCCAGTGCTGCTCGGCGGCTCGGCGGATTTGTCCGGCTCAAACCTCACCAAAGCCAGCACGGCCAAGGCGC
>JAJTHO010000062.1 GCA_021297975.1 Alphaproteobacteria bacterium | reverse complement strand
CCGGTTTTAGGCGTGCCGGTGCAATCCAAGGCTTTATCAGGTCTTGATAGCTTGCTTTCTATTGTGCAAATGCCGAAAGGCATTCCCGTCGGTACGCTCGCTATCGGCGAAGCAGGGGCAGCCAATGCCGCTCTTCTTGCGGCCGCATTCCTAGCGGGCGAGGATGCAGAATTATCCGCGCGGCTCAATGCCTACCGCGCCGCGCAAACGGCTGCGGTGGCCGAAACACCGGAAGGCTGACGTGGCTATCTTAGAACGCCCTATTGTCGGCATTTTGGGCGGCGGCCAGTTGGGGCGAATGCTAGCACTAGCCGCGGCGGCCATGGGGGTACGGTGTCATATTTACGCGCCGGAGCAAAACGCCGTAGCCGCCGAGGTCGCATCCAGCCACACGCAGGCCGCCTACACTGATGAAAAAGCGCTGCGTACCTTCGCCGAATCTGTCGATGTTATAACCTATGAATTTGAAAACGTGCCCGTTAGCGCGGTGGAATTTTTAGAAACATTAAAGCCGGTTTACCCGCGCCCTGCCATTTTGGCGCTGGCGCAAGATAGGCTTTTTGAGAAGCAAGCCGCCGAAAAGGCCGGGCTGCGCGTTGGCACGTATGTAGCCATAGACAGCGCGGCGGATATTACCAAGGCACCAGCAAATCTGTTCCCCGGCATCCTTAAAACGCGGCGCTTAGGCTATGATGGCAAAGGGCAGATTTCCCTCACCGCGCCCGATGAGTCTGCCTTTGCGGCATTGGGCAATGTCCCGTCCATACTGGAGCAGCGCATTCCTTTTAGCAGTGAGCTGTCAGTCCTCGTCGCCCGCAACAAAAGTGGTCAGCTGGCGCTTTACCCACCGATAGAAAATCAGCATGAAAACGGTATTCTCCGCAGCAGCAGTGCACCCGCGGCAGTATCCCCAGCTGTCGCCGCCGCTGCACTGGCAGCCGTGAAAACGTTGGCCGAAAAGCTAGACCTCATCGGGCTGATGGCGCTGGAATTTTTTGTGCTCGCAGACGGTACGCTTTTATTCAATGAATGCGCGCCGCGCCCACACAATTCCGGGCATTGGACAATAGAGGGATCCTACACCAGCCAATACGCCCAAACCATCCGCGCGGTGCTGAACTGGCCGCTTGGCAGCACACAGCTGCGCGGCGGACGCGTGAAAATGCAGAATCTTTTGGGCGATGAGGCTTTAGAAGCGGCTGATCACCGCCGCTGCGGCGGCGCAGCGGTGCATCTATACGGCAAAGACGACATCAAAGCCGGGCGCAAACTGGGACATGTCACCTGGGCATGGCGCAAGCACCGAACGGAACACTAAAGCAGATTGTTGCATAAAAACATCGCTGAAACATGAAAAATCAACGATGCAGACAGACGTCCATGCCGCAACCCGATTACACTTGGGATAGTGCCTATAGGTGGATTAGAAAACGCTATGGATATTTACTTTCCCATCGCTGAAGTCAGTCTAAACGGCTTTTTTGTCATTGCCTTGGGGCTTATCGCGGGTTTTGCCGCCGGGCTTTTTGGCGTTGGCGGCGGCTTTGTGCTGACCCCGCTGCTTATATTTAGCGGCGTTCCGCCGATGGTCGCAGTGGGAACACAGGCGAACCAGCTGGTGGCCTCGTCGCTGAGCAGCGTGCTTGGCTATATAAAGCGCCACTTGGTGGACACGCGGATGGCGCTGCTGCTTTTTGCCGGCGGTATGGTTGGCGGCTGGTTTGGCCTACGCTTGTTTAGTGTGCTGCGCGATAAGGGGCAGATAGATATCACTATTTCCTTGCTTTACATTATTTTTCTTGGCGGTGTGGGGCTGTTTATGCTGCTGGATACGTGGCGCACGCTGCGGCGTCGCCGTTTGGGCAGGCAATCGCCCCCACGTGCGCGCCACCATTGGTTACATGGATTGCCATTTAAAGTCTATTTTACCCAATCGCGTCTTTATATTAGTGTGTTACCAATTTTATTGATTGGGGCAGTTATTGGATTGCTGGTTGCAATCATGGGTATAGGTGGCGGATTTCTCTTGGTTCCTGCGATGATTTATCTGCTGCGCATGCCGGTGCATCTTGTACCCGGCACATCACTCCTGCAAATTTTGCTGGTGGCAGTGGTGGTAACGGTTTCCCACGCGGTTAAGCATCAAAGTGTTGATGTGCTGCTGGCGTTAGTACTGGTCATGGGCAGTGTACTGGGCAGTCAGTTGGGCGCAAAGGCGGCGGCGCAGTGGCGCGGGGAATGGGTGCGGCTCTCGTTTGCAGCGGTGGTATTAGGGCTAGCGGGGGTTATGTTGCTGCAGCTCTTATTGCCGCCGGCGCGGCTTTTTTCCTGGACAGTTATGCCATGAGCATTCGTTCATTCATTTTTACAATATGTTTCTGGCTGCTATCTAGCCCGGCACAGGCGCAGGGGCTTATCGCCGACGTTTCGAGCCATATTATCAATATCCGCACCGATTTTGCCGGTGCGGAGCTGCTGCTTTTCGGTGCGCTGGATGCCCCGCTCACCGAAAATGATGATCTGCTGATTGCCATAAGCGGGCCTGCAAACGATGTTCGGGTTAGGGAAAGCGTCCATCGCGGGATATTTTGGGTCAATAGTTCGCCTGTAGATATTCGCGCCGCGCCGCGTTATTTTCAGCTATTCTGGGCACGAGATGCAGCCGCCGAGTCACAGATTGCAGCGGTACGTGAGCAAAACAGGCTCGGTTGGAACGATTTAAAATGGGAGCACAGCAGCGAGCAGGATGAGAGCATCAACAACCGATTTCTGAGCGGCTTCCTCGATGGAATGCAGCAGCAAGGGTTTTATCAGGAGCATCTTGGCGCCATAACCTTTTTGGGCGACCGGCTTTTTCGCGCGCGCATCGCTTTTACCCCGAATGTGCCGGTGGGTAATTACCAGGTTCGTGTGTATCTGCTGCGGAGTGGCGAGATTACCGCCGCGCAAAGCAGTAATCTACTGATTTCAAAGGCCGGTATTGGCGCCGATATCGCCTTTGCCGCGCATCAATGGCCGCTGCTGTATGGTTTGGCATCGCTGTTTTTGGCACTGTTGTGCGGCCTTGGCGGTTATGGTCTATTCAGGAGGCTTTCGTGATGCAAGATAGAGTGGTTCTATGTTTATTGGATGCTCGTGATACCAGTCACGCCGGGGTGCGCTACGCGGCAACCCTGGCGCATCAGCTCGGGATTCGTTTGGCATTAATGCATGTTATTGAGCCAATGCCCGTAACCCATTGGCTTAGTTTAGCCGAGGATGCCGCCTTAGAGCAGGAGCGCGCAGCGCAGGATTTAGCACAGCGCATGGCTGAAACAGCCTATGCGGTAACCCACACTGCGGCCATGCAATATATTGAGCGCGGAGTGCAACGCGAGCAGTTGTTAAACGTGTTGCGCCTTAATAAGGATATTGTTCATCTGGTGCTAACTGGGGCAATCGGAAGTGACCCTGGCGCTCTTATCAGTGCGCTGTCGCGAGAGGGGGGGAGTATCCCCGTACCTGTTACCGCCGTTCCCGGAACGGTGCTTAACTGATCAGTATTCTGGGCTGTTGACGCAGGCAAGGGCGGTAAAACCGATAGCCATTGCGGTAACGAACTGCCAGAAAAGGGTGTAACAACATAGCTTTTCTCGCCTTTATTAACCACCCCCACTGGGATTCCTGGCCAGAATAAACCGCCTGAACCGCTGGTGACCAATTGCTCACCCTCTTGAAATTTATTCCCGCTAGGAAGATGAATAAAGCGCAACTTATCAATGCCATTACCGCCGATAATAGCCTCACTGTTGCTAAGAAGACCACGAACGGGAATCCGGCTTTTTGCATCGAGAATGTGCAAAACGCTGGTGAGGCCGCGTTTGTTTTCACCAATAGTTCGTCCAACGAGCTTACCATCGGCAAGCACCGCTTGCCCGCTACGCAGCGGTTCAACAGTGTGCAGCAAAACCTGAAAGCTGCTGCTCCCCGTAAGAACTGTTACCAAGGGCACGGTTGCTTCGGTAGGGGGCAGGCCGGCCCCGGCATTAATTTGCAAGGCACGGCGTAATTGCTGGTTTTCCGAAGCCAGTTGCTGCCAAGCTAATTGCTGTCGGCGTAACGCGGCAACCTCTGTGCGCAACGCGGCGTTCTCATCAAACAGCTGTGCACGCTTGTTAATGTATGCTTCAGTATTTGCTGTAAATTCCATCATTGTACCGCTGAGCATATACAGCGGTGCGAGTAAATCCGTTGTCTGCACGCGAAGGGCATTATCACGGTGGGTGGAGCGCATGTCATATAACGTAAGGGCGATGCAGCAGACAACGGCCATGGTTAAGCCGCCCCAAAGACGCAAAACAGAGTTTTGCAGGCGCAAACCATTTATCGCAAGTTGTATCGGCATCGACATAGATCTAGCATGGCGCATAATTCTTAAATCGTTTCTAACGCGGTTGCTTTTTTGAAAAAAAGATGCAGATTTTTTTAGCTGTTATTTATCTCGTCGGTACTGTGATTACTGCTCTCTTTTGTGGCATTGGGCGGCGTTAAACGCAACAGTGTAATCTGATTGCGCTGGCGCCGGATAATATCAAAGCGAAAACCGTAAAAACTATACGCTTGGCCGATTTCCGGGATGCGCCGCGCCTCCAGCATCACTAGCCCCGCCAGCGTCGTTGCCCGCTCTTCAGGTAGTTCCCAGGCAAATTCCCTGTTCACATCCCGGATAGCAACCGTGCCTTGAACAATAAAGCTGCCGTCAGGCTGGCGCCGCACCCCAGAGACGATTTGATCGTGCTCGTCCGATATCTCCCCGACAATCTCTTCTAAAATATCTTCAAGCGTCACAATGCCTTCAAACACGCCGTATTCATCGACCACAAAAGCAAAATGCTCACGGCGATCGCGAAAGGCTTGCAGTTGTTCCAGCAGGCTAGCTGTTTCTGGAATAAACCAAGGCTTGGCAATCAGGGTTTTAATGCTGAGCGTCTCCCGCGCCGTGCCGCTTTGCAGCGCCCGCACCAAGGATTTTACATGAAGAATCCCGATAATATTGCTGGCGTTATCCTGCCAGAGCGGAATGCGGGTAAAGGGGCTGGCCAGAACATCGCGGATAATACTATCCACTGGCTCATCAATATCTAACATCACCACGTTTCGGCGGTGGGTCATCACTTTTGCAACCGTTACATCCTGTAAATCCAGGATGCTATGCAGCATTTTTCGTTCTTTCTGAATTTCCGGGGACAATCCAGCGGGGTTCGCGCCGTGTAAATCAATTGCCCCGCGCAGCTCATCATCGCTGAGATGCTCCCCTAAGTTCGTTTTATTCAGGCGGAACAGCCGCATAAACAGCCGGGTCACATAGCCCAGAGCCACGGTTACCGGCCAAGAAAACCACATCCAGGCGCGAATGGGTGCGGCGACGGAAAGCGCGACGCTATCGGCTGAGTTCATGGCGTATGTTTTCGGAACAACTTCGCCAATAACCAAGATAACCACGGTCATGATGGCGGTTGCGTAAATAACCCCCGCCTCACCAAAAATTTCTGTGAGGGTCGAGGTGGCAATGGCGGTTGCTAAAATATTAACCAAATTGTTACCCAGTAAAATCGCGCCAATGAGGCTTTCACTGTCGCTGCGCAGCTCATTAACCAACTTTGCTTTGCGATTACCGTCTTTCGCCATTTGATGCATCCGCGGGCGGGATGCAGCCGTAAGGGCGGTTTCGGCAATCGAGAAAAAAGCGGCAATTAACTGTAAAAACAAAATAAGCAGGATGCTGAGGTGGTGTTCGTTCATTGTCTAGGCGTCCTCAAGGATACTTAATACTAGGCTGTCTGGAATGCCGCGCAGCTCGCGTGCAGCGCCGATGGAATCAAGTACGATAAATGTTTTTGCGCCGTGCAGGGTTTTTTTATCGCTTTCCATGTGCTCAATCAGCTGCTGCGCAACAAATTTATGTCCCGCAACCAAGTCCTTTAGACCGCGCGGATAGCCTAACGCATCCAAATGTGTTTCCAGCTGTTTCGACGCTGCTGCGCTTAATCCCGACGTTTGAACGGACAAGCGCGCCGCAAGACGCAGACCAAAAGCAACCGCCTCGCCGTGTAGTAAGCGATTGTCAAAGCCCACATCGGCCTCCAAGGCATGGGCAAAGGTATGTCCCAGATTCAATAATGCCCGCACACCGGATTCTTTTTCATCCGCCGCCACTATAGCCGCCTTAGCGCGGCAGCTCGTCTCAATTGCGTGGTGCAGCGACTGCGGCTCTCCATCTAAAACAGCCTGCCCATGCAGCACGCACCAGTCAAAAAATGCGGCATCGCCTAAAAGACCATATTTAATGATTTCGGCATACCCGGCGCGCCGTTCGCGCAGCGGCAGAGTTTCTAGGCAGTCTGTGTCGATAACCACCAATTCGGGCTGATAAAAACTACCGATGAGATTTTTTCCCGCTTTACAGTTAATCGCCGTTTTTCCGCCGACGCTGCTGTCCACCTGTGCCAGCAGGGTAGTGGGGACTTGAATAAAAGGGATGCCGCGCAGCGCGACGCTCGCAATAAAACCGCCCAAATCACCGATAACGCCGCCGCCCACAGCAATAAGCAGCGTTTTCCTGTCTATCGGCCAAGACAGAAGTTGTTCGAGCACGCGCTCAAAAACCGCGAAAGATTTACTGCCCTCTCCAGCCGGAACGGTTATGGACAGTAGCTGTTTTCCCATATCATTCAGTTGTTTCGCCAGAGGCGCGGCATACAGCGGCGCAACCGTTTCATCACTAAGAAGGACAATTTTATGCGCCGCTTTAAGCTGCACAGCGGAAAAATTAGAGAACGACGGCAAAATGCCGCTGCCAATCACAATGTCATAATGACATTGAGGCAGTAAAACTGATACGCGGCGGGATTCAACCCGCATACAAATCTGGGACGCTGCGCAGGTGGTCAGCAAGAAGCGTTGCTGTCACCATAACGCTGGCTTTGTTACATTTAAGGCGCACATGCGCTTTTTCATACAATGGCCGCCGCTGGTCGGCAAGATGGACAACCTGTTCGGCGATGGAGGCACCGGTTTTTTTCAGGAGGGGTCTGTCGCCGGGATTGTCGCGCAGCCGTGATACTAGAAGCGGAATACTGATATCCAGCCAAACGAGATAACAATGTCTTCGCAAATAGTCCAATGTTGGTGGATGGGTAACCGCGCCGCCACCGGAAGCTATAATGGGGCGCGACACCTGTTCTGCGGCAGTTTGCAGCGCACTGAACTCAAATTGGCGAAAGACAGCCTCGCCGCTTTCTTCAAAGATGTCTTCAATGCTACTGCCAGCCTGAAGAGGAATCAGATCATCGCTATCAATAAACGGAATATTTAAAATCTCAGCCGTTTTCATGCCAATAGTTGTCTTACCAACCCCCATCAGCCCAATTAATACAACAGGTCTTGCCAGCGTAGCCATAGCGCAGTATGGCATAAACAATAGATTAAGTAAAAAAATATGAAACAAATTCTTCTCCTCGTACTTTTTTTTGTTCTGGCGGGCGTCGTGGGTGTCGTTGCCTACAGCTGGAATGCTGCGCCAGAACAACAACAGCTCACCACTGAGTTACCGGTGCACAGTAGCCGAAACCCATGATGCGGACTGTATTAGCGCTGTTGCTCGCACTACTCGCCCGATCAGTATGGGCGTTGCCAATAACTGAAATTCCTGTTCCCCCAGCGCCTCGGGTTATTGAGCATGAAAATCTGGGCGAGGTTGATTTTAACGGTATTGGCTTAACACCCGGAACAGCAGAAACGGGCGGCTTTTGGCACAATAGCACGCGCAGCAGTGTTGAACCGCTGCTTGCTGAAATTACTACCGGTATCAAGCATCCGGCGATAAAATCCGCGCTCCTCCCTGTCTTAATACGTGGCGGTAATCCCCCACGTGGCTACAGCAGCGACGGCGCACCGTTTTTAGTCGCCCGCGCGACCGCGTTGTATAATCAGGGCGCTATTCAAGAGGCAAAGCAGCTGCTCGCGCTTGTGCCGCAAGGCCAGCGCCGCTTTGCTGCAACGCAGCTCTTGGCCAGTATGCTGGTGGTTGAGGGTAAATTCGATGCCGGGTGTCCGGTGGTTACAGACGGTCTGGCCATGCAGAACGATGCGCTGCTGCTCGCGCTGCAATATGTTTGTGCGACTAAAGAGGAAAAACCGGCGGCGGCGGAATTGGCGCTTTCTTTGCTGGATGAACTTACCAATGAATACAGCGGTTTTCTGGCTTTGGCGCAAAGCTGCACGTTGGGCGTACCGCCGAATGCGCTTCCCACTGTAACGGCCGACACGGCAACAACAGCGTTGCTAAGGGTATGCCGTTGGCCTCAGGGCAGCGCTATTACGCTTATAGTGGATAGGACAACACCGGTACCGCTCTTGCCACTTATTGCAACCAGCACGTTGGTATCGACTGAAACGCGGGTGCGTGCCGCAGAATTAGCCACGCTTCACGGCGCATTTTCCCCAGTGCGACTCAAGGAAGTGTATGATATTATTGCTGGTTTTTCAGATGGCCAAGACCCTGCGTCGATGGCGTATAACGCCCCGCAAGTTTGGCAGCAATTCAAGACAGCAAAAGGCGTCAATCGATGGCAGGTGTTATCTGTTGCCTTAGAAGGAGCGGGGGCGCTTGGCACGCAGCCTGTTGTAGCAAGACTCTACCAGCCCCTACTTCAGGATGTAATTTTGCCAGAAGAAGCCCGCCTGAAAAAAGCAGCCATACGCACGGCGGCGCTCTCCGGGGCTGCGTCGCTGCTAACCGGCAGTGGAAGTCTGGAGGATACAACGATAACGCTGTATAGCTGGGGTTGGGCACGGCTTCAGGCGCGTGAGCCTGGAGCGGCACTTTGGGATGTCGGCCTTTTAAATCGCTGGCGGCAGCGTTTTGGCGCAGATTACAGCGCCTTGCCGTTATACCTAGAAGCGCTAGGGTATCCCGCGCCCGCTAACGCTGCAAAACGTCGACTTAGCCCCTTAGGTCGGCAACTGCTCGATGCACAGAAACAGCAGGCGGATGGCCTTGCGGTGTTAAGTGCGGTGCGCGTTATTTCTAACAGCCTCACCGGCGTTACCCCGCTGGGTGATATCGCGGTGGCCTACGATACACTGGTCAGTTTAGGTTTCACGGATGCGGCGCGTTCCGCCGCGGTTGCCTTATCCCTGCAACAGGGACTATGACCGTAGCTGGCACAGTACAGTTATTTCTTGATTATTTGGAGAGTGAGCGCGGTGTCAGTCGTAATACTTTAGATAGTTATGCCGGTGACATGCGCAAAGTTCTCCGCCTAGCTGGGGCATCGCGCATCACCATCACCACCGCATCAACAGAAGATTTAGAGGCCTTGATGGCCAGCCCCGCCGTACAAAGCCTCAGCGCCAGCAGTGCTGGGCGACTCCTGTCCACCTTGCGCCAGTTTTACCAATTTCTTCAGCACGAGGGGCAACGCCTCGATAACCCTGCAACGCGGCTAATGCGTCCGGCATTGCCGCAGCGGCTGCCTAAGGTTCTTAGCGCGCATGACGTTGACCGACTACTTACTGCGGCGAATGCCGATATAACACCTACCGGATTGCGGCTCAGCGCGCTTTTAGAGCTGTTATACGCTACCGGAATGCGCATTTCTGAGGTTATTGCGTTACCGCTTGCTGCACTGGCAGAAGACGAAGATAATCTGGTAATACACGGCAAGGGCAATAAAGAGCGGCTGGTGCTGCTCACCCCCATGGCGCAAGCTGCTGTGCGGCGGTATCTGCCTGTGCGTGTGTCTTTTCAAACAAAACGGCACTCCCCTTGGCTTTTCCCTGCCCGCAGCCGGCAAGGCTACGTCACGCGTCAGCAGGTGGGTTTACAGTTAAAGGCCTTGGCTGTTGGATTAGGCTTTGAGCCGGATCAGGTTTCCCCCCATGTGCTGCGCCATGCGTTTGCCACGCACCTATTAGCAGGCGGAGCCGATTTACGGACAATACAGGAATTATTGGGGCATCAACATTTGGGAACCACGGAAATATATACCCATGTGGCATCAAGCCGCGTCGCGAATGCCGTTGCTATTTATCACCCTCTTGCACAACAGACAAGTTAGAAAAGTGCTTTTAATCAATAGTTAACCTTTGCAAATATGTAAAAATGTGTTAACATGTGGTTTATGTCACATGTGACACGCGACAAAACAGGAGTTTCTATGCGTCAACAGCTACTTCCAGATGTGGTTACCAACCGTGATTTATACAATCTAAGTCCGCTCGCAACCGTTCAACAAGCGGTGCAGCTCATGGCGGAAAAATCCATTGGTGCTGTGCTAGTGATGGAAGGAAGCGCCTTGCGCGGTATTTTTTCTGAACGCGATTTGCTCACCCGTGTTGTAGCGCTGGGGCGCAGTGTAGAGCGTACCATGCTGCGTGAAGTGATGACGGTTGACGTGGTATCCGTTCCCGGCACCATAACCCCCGAAGAGGCGTTGCGCCTGATGCGTGCCCATCATTGCCGCCACTTACCCGTCGTTGAGGATGGCCTTGTTGTTGCGATGGTCTCCATTCGGGATATTTTCAGTGCCGTGCAATCCCGCTTAGAGCGTGACAATCAAGAAAAGCAGGCCTTTATATTTAGCGGCGGATACTAAGCGCGCGCGCCAAACAGCGCCGATCCCACTCTTATATGCGTCGCGCCTGCCTTAATGGCTTGCTGCCAATCGCCGCTCATGCCGATGCTGAGGTGTTGAAGCTTGTGCTTCTCCTTTAATTCAGCCAGCATAGCAAAATGCGGCATGGGGTCTAATCCCACCGGCGGGATACACATTAACCCCGTCACGGGTAATAAGGCTTTAGCCTGCTCTATAAATGGGGATGCCTGTTCTGGCAGAACGCCGGCTTTTTGCGGCTCGCGCCCCGTGTTAACCTGAACATAAAACTGCTTACCGGCCAATAACGCCGGAAATTTGGCAAATGCATCGAGCAGCTTTGCCCTATCGAGGGTTTCAATAACATCAAATAGAGCCAGCGCTTCCTTGGCCTTATTTGTTTGCAACGCGCCAATAAGGTGGAGCTCTATGGGGGAAAAGCGTTTGCGCAGCGCTGGCCATTTCTCCGCCGCTTCCTGTACTCGGTTTTCGGCAAAATGGCGATGCCCTGCATCGAGCAGCGCCACAATTCGCGCGGCCTCAATCGTTTTTGTAACGGCTAAAACTGTGACCGTATCAGGGCAATGCTCGCGTATTGCAGTCAGTTGTGTTAGAGGGGAATGTGTGTCCATGAAACCTATAGTACACCCTCGATATATCGTGCTGACCGACGAACGCAATGGCGGCGCTGAAAAAGAATGGCTTCCCCATTTGCCAAAAAACACCTGGGTTATTATACGGGCAAAGACCATGGGGCAGCGAATAGCACTGCTACGAGCGTTAAAAAAAGCGCGCGGTAAACGACATGATATAAAGCTATTGCTTAGCGTTGATGCGAAACAGGCGCAACGGCTGGGGGCGGATGGTGTTCACTATCCCGAGCAAGCACTTCGGCGCTCAATGCCATCACTGCCAGCGCACCTGCTACAAACAACAACGGTTCACAATATCGCTGCGAAGTGGCATGCAGAAAAAAGAATCCCTGCGGCAACGCGGTTTATCGCCCCTATTTTACCCACCCCCTCCCATCCAGACGCAAAAACAATGGGATGGTTTTTTGCACGAAGACATATTTCACTGGGAACAGCACCGCATTATGCCTTAGGCGGTATGGAGTATAATAGTCTCATTAAAGCAAGATGTTGCGGTTTTATAGGTATTGCCGGTGTGACACTCTGGCACGATTTGTGTGTGTTGAAAATAGCACAGCCTTGGAAATGTTAATGGCACTAAGCCCAAAAAAAGATTGCGTTAAGACCGCTGTGTTTGTTTTATCCCTAACAATAGACCACGAGTCATAAACTCATTCGTTCATGGAGAATAGAGAATGAAAAAGATCCTACTGGGCACAACTGCTCTTGTTGCTGTTTTGGCTTTCGCCGGTTCAGCAAACGCACAGCAAGCCCCTCTGACAATCACTTTAGGCGGTAGCGTCAAAGTAAACGCAGGCCTTGTTGATGAAAATCAGGACAAAAACCTGCGTGGTAATGCCCTATACTCAGATTCAGATCTGACTGTACGCGTTGATGGCAAAACAGCTAACGACGTAAAGTACGGTGCTCGTATCCGTCTGCAAAACCAGACCTCGGATACAAACAACGCAGAGCGTTACATGATTTACGCATCGGGTGACTTAGGTCGCATCGAAGGTGGTAACTTCAACGGCGCCGCTGACCGTATGGCCTACTACGCGCCAAACAAATTCGGCACAGGCGGTATTGATGGCGACTACAAAACATTCGTTGCCAACAATGTTTCTGCAACATCAACAGCAGGCGCAGGTCTTATTGATGGCCGCACCAGCATTGCCGGTCTGACCGAAATGTTCAAAGCCTTCGACACCAACTACGCAACCAAAGTAACGTACTTCTCACCACGTTTCTCTGGCTTCCAGTTTGGTGCATCGTTTAGCCCCGACACAACCGGCGACACAACATCGGCAGCTGCTCGTTCCGAGAAAATCAACTTCGCTGTG
>JAJTHO010000134.1 GCA_021297975.1 Alphaproteobacteria bacterium | reverse complement strand
CCTGATTACTGATGACATGCTAACGGCCTTAAAACCCGGCAGTGTTGTCGTTGATTTAGCAGCCGAGCGCGGCGGCAACTGCGCCGCCACCAAAGCCGGCGAAGTTATCAAAACGAGCAGCGGCGTAACCGTTGTCGGCTACACCAACTGGGCAAGCCGCATTCCGCAGGATGCAAGCTCCCTCTATGCCAAAAACATCCTCACCCTGCTAACCACCTTCTGGGACAAAGAAACCAAGAAATTCGTTATCAAGCTTGATGATGATATTCTCAAAGGCTGCGTGCTCACCCATGCCGGCAGCATCGTTCACCCCCAATTCAACGCCGCGTAAGGAGTTTTCGCCATGAACCGCGACGATATCGTCAAACAATCCGAACAGCTTTCCAACACCGCCAATACGTTGCTTGAGCAACTTGGCCAGCTCACCGACAACATCTCTGCCTTGCCCGCAGCGGGCGGCCATGAAGGCGGCTTTGTTCTGCTGCTCACCATTTTTGCGCTGGCCTGCTTCGTCGGCTATTTCGTCGTCTGGAAAGTCACCCCGGCGCTGCATTCCCCGCTGATGGGCGTTACCAACGCGATTTCCTCGGTTATCGTGGTGGGCGCGCTCCTTGCCTTAGGGCCCGTCAACGTTGAGGGCTTGCCGAAATGGCTTGCTTTCCTCGCCGTGGTTTTGGCCAGCATTAACATCTTTGGCGGCTTTGTCGTCACCCAGCGCATGCTGGATATGTTTAAAAAGAAACAGAAATAAGAGGACGCCCCCGTGGAGCAGTACACACAATATCTCTATCTTATCGCTGGTATCCTGTTCATCTTGGCGCTGAAGGGGCTGTCGTCCCCCGATTCCGCCCGCCAGGGTAACCGCCTCGGCATGATTGGTATGGGGCTGGCCGTTCTGGCCGTGCTCAGCCAACCGCAAATTGGCAACTACGGCTTGATTCTTCTCGCTATCGCCATCGGCGGCACCATCGGCACCGTTGTTGCGAAAAAGATTGAGATGACGGCCTTGCCGCAACTCGTTGCCGCGTTCCACTCCCTCGTGGGTCTGGCCGCCGTGTGCGTTGCCGGCGCTGCGTTCTATGCGCCGCAAGCCTTTGGTATTGGCGAGCCGGGCAATCTTCCGGTGGGCAACCTAATCGAAATGGGTTTAGGCGCAGCAATTGGCGCGATAACCTTTACCGGCTCGATTATTGCCTTCGGCAAACTGCAAGGCATCGTTGGCGGCAAACCGCTGGTGTTTCCGGGTCAACATATGCTCAACGCCTTACTGGGCGGCGCCATTATTGTTGGCGTTGTGCTGCTGGCACTCGGTCAATCCGATACGATGTTCTGGGGCGTGGTGATACTGGCGCTGGTGCTCGGCTTCCTGCTGATTCTGCCGATTGGCGGCGCGGATATGCCGGTTGTGGTGTCGATGCTCAATTCCTATTCGGGCTGGGCAGCCTGCGGCATTGGCTTTACCCTGCAAAACACGCTGCTGATTATCACCGGCGCACTCGTGGGCGCTTCGGGCGCGATTCTCTCATACATTATGTGTAAGGGCATGAACCGCTCGATTTTCAACGTGATTCTCGGCGGCTTTGGTGGCGGCGCAACGGCGGCGGCTGCCTCTGGCGGTGCGGGCGGTGATAAATCCGTGCGCGCTGGCTCTGCGGAAGATGCGGCGTTCATTATGAAAAACGCCTCCTCGGTTATCATTGTGCCGGGCTACGGTATGGCCGTTGCGCAAGCACAGCATGCGCTGCGCGAAATGGCTGACCATTTGAAAAAAGAAGGCGTCTCGGTGCGCTACGCGATTCACCCAGTCGCAGGGCGGATGCCGGGGCACATGAACGTGCTGCTCGCTGAAGCCAACGTGCCGTATGATGATGTGCTGGAATTAGAGGACATCAACCGCGACTTCGCCTCAACCGATGTGGTGTTTGTTATCGGCGCGAACGATGTAACCAACCCCGCCGCCAAAACAGACCCGCAAAGCCCGATTTACGGCATGCCGATTCTGGATGTGGAAAAAGCAAAGACCGTCTTGTTTATCAAGCGTTCCATGGCCGCGGGCTATGCGGGCGTTGATAACGAGCTGTTCTTCCGCCCCAACACCATGATGCTGTTTGGTGATGCAAAGAAGGTGACAGAAGACGTGGTGAAGGCGCTGGAGGCGTAAAGCAAAATCGTCTCTATCCGCCGCATGTTGGCAACAGCTGTGCCCTTTTAAACACACCCGTGTGCTTTCTGCGCTGCCCCCCTTGGCAACCCACTGATTTTTTGATAAGGTTATGAAGACTAGTCCGTGCGGCTTTACCTGCTCAGGCGTCTTTGTGTGGGATAGGGATACACAGCGATGCACAACACAGGTTGCCGCCGCACACCGGCTTTACGCGAAAGCCATTCTAAAGGCGCGGTGAGCGCGGGGTATCCCCCTGCGCGAACCAGACGGTTTGTTGCTGCAGACAACAAACCAAAACCCTTTATCTGTTGATTGTGCCCGTTGCGGCGCTGTGTGTTCGTAATGTCTTAAGCCCATGCGTTTTGCCGCATGGTAACGGCAATACGCTTCCGGCCAGAAAGTGCCCCGCCCAAGTGGCGCACAAAACAACAGAACCCCACTACCCTTCAGCTCTGGTATCACCGCGCCGATAGGAACGTCTACGCTTGTGCTATTTTTAGCGCGAGAGCCAAGCACCCGACCAGCCCCCGCTGGTGCGGGTGTTTGGTGCTGCTTACTCTAAATTTCGCGCCAACACGGCTATGCCCCGTCTATTCGGTGATGTAAATCAATTTTGATTCTCGTTTTGATTATTAATTTGATTGTTTTTTATGCATATGATATACAATTTGTCAGGGGGTTCCCGTGCCAATCGCCAGAGATCTTGAAAAAATCGGATACTATTGCTCCCTCCTGAGCCTCTCTGGGCTTGTCGTCATGCTTCTATTCAGCGAAATCCCCCTAAATGTGCGCATCGGCGGCTGTTTTTTAGTTGCGTTGTGGGTTATCAAAAACTCGTCGCTTGCAACGCTTCATCTCAACGCGGCGGGGTGGTCAGCCGGACAGGTAATCTCCAGCCTCAACATCGCCGCTTGCTTGGTTATGGGCGGCGCAGCGGCACACGATTTGCTGCTGCTGCCGGAAAATTCCATGGCTCTGTGGTGCAAACTGCTCGCCAATATCTTGTGGCTAGGTATCAGCGTCGATGCGAAACATGAACACTCGCTTAACGCAGCGGCTTCCCTGGTCTTTCTTATGATGACGCTGCTGCTGCACGATCCTTTATTGGTTTACATCGGTATCACCAGTTTCATGGCCGCCACAGCAGGCTGGGCGCACGCCCAACAGGACAAACTCCTTTCTTACCAAGCAATGCGCGCCAAGCCCCTACACCGCCGCAGGGGCTTAAACATGGCGTAACGCTAGGGCTTATTCCCCTACTGCCGCATCCAATCGCTCATCACGGTTCGCCGCCGTCATCAGGGTGTTCGCCAGCCCCGCATCGGCGCGGAGGCTCTTTTCAATGGTATCCGCCGCGGCTGGGTTATCCTTCAGATACTGCTTTGCGTTCTCGCGGCCTTGGCCGATGCGCGTGCCGTTATAGGAGAACCACGAGCCGGATTTTTCAATCAGCCCGGCGTTCACACCGAGATCGAGAATCTCACCGACTTTGGAAATACCTTCGCCGTACATGATATCAAATTCAACCTGGCGGAACGGCGGCGCAACTTTGTTTTTCACAACCTTAACCCGCGTCTGGTTGCCCACCACCTGCTCTTTATCCTTAATCGCGCCAATGCGGCGAATATCAAGGCGCACAGAGGCATAAAATTTCAGCGCGTTGCCGCCGGTGGTTGTTTCCGGATTGCCAAACATCACGCCGATTTTCTGGCGAATCTGGTTGATGAAAATAACCATACAGTTAGTGCGGGAAATGGACGCCGTCAGCTTGCGCAGCGCCTGGCTCATAAGCCGCGCCTGCAAGCCCATGTGCGAATCGCCCATGTCGCCTTCAAGTTCTGCTTTCGGAACAAGTGCGGCCACACTGTCGATAACCAGCACATCAATCGCCGCTGAACGCACCAGCGTATCGGCAATTTCCAGCGCCTGCTCGCCCGTATCAGGTTGTGAAATCAGCAGGTCATTAATGTTGACCCCCAACTTGGTTGCGTAATCCGGATCCAGCGCATGTTCCGCATCAACGAACGCGCAGGTGCCGCCCGCCTTCTGGCATTCGGCAATCACTTGCAGGGTCAGAGTTGTTTTCCCCGAACTTTCGGGGCCATAAATTTCAATCACCCGGCCTTTCGGCAAACCGCCGATACCCAGTGCGAGGTCAAGCCCCAAGGAACCAGTCGAAATCGCAGGAATATCAACCTTCTCGCGGGTTCCTAGCCGCATAATAGAGCCTTTGCCGTAGATTTTTTCAATCTGTCCTAAGGCTGCTTCGAGTGCTTTGCCGCGATTATCCATAAACCGTATCCCTTACGCTAGAGTATATTCTGAGACTTAATAGCTTTCGTGCCCGTTGTCGAGAGCCAGGGTCATTCAATAATAATTAAGGTCGTCATCTCGACCGGAGCAAAACCGCCAGGTTTTGCGAAGCGGAGAGATCTCCCGTAATCCAAGAGGAGATCTCTCCGCTCCAGCCGCGCTGCGGCTTCCGGTCGAGATGACACCCATTTTATTGAATGCCCTTGGTCGAGAGCCGCGCAAGCGGGCTTTGCCCCATGGCGTGGCGGGTAAACAGCGCCGCTGTTTAGGGAGCCGCGCAAACGCGCCCAGCCCCAGCTGTATCCCGGCCTTAACAACCGGATTTGTTGAGCGAAACAGCGCATTGAGCGAAAACGTCGCCCCGGCCATGCTGCGGATATCAAGCGTTCGCCGCGCCGCATACCGCTCTAAAACAACCGCGCTGCCGATATCCCCGCCAACGCGTGCGGCCTCAAGCACCACATCAACCAGCGCCTGTACATCCCGCATCCCTAAGTTTAACCCCTGCCCCGCCAGCGGGTGAATCCGGTGCGCCGCATCGCCTATCGCGGCAAAACGGGGTGCGGTGATACGCGGCAGGAGCAGCTGCACCAGCGGGTGCAGCTCGCGCTTGCTTACAAGGCGCACCGTGCCCACAACATGATTCGTTGCCCGCTGGACGCTTTCGCAGAACCAAGGCTCCGGCAACGCGAATAACGCTTCGGCGCGGCTGGTTTCCTCGTTCCACACCAGCGCCGAGCGGTTTCCTAAAAGAGGCAACAGCGCAATGGGGCCGTCCCCCGCAAACAACTCATAGGCAACATTATGATGCGGCTCAGAGTGCTCAATAATTGCAACCAGTGCGCTTTGTTTATAATCATAGCGTTCGGGTATCAGACCAAAATGCGCGCTCAGCACCGATTGCCGTCCATCCGCCGCCACAACGAGGGGGGCACGCACGCTGCGCCCGTCTGCCGTCTGCAGCGTCACCCCAGCAGCATCGGCCTCTATACTTGACAGTGTCGCCTCACTCCAAAACGGCAGCGCAGCGCTAACCGCTTGATGCGTCAGCGTGCGCAGCACGCCGTTATCCACAATAACGCCCATGGGGTGCTTGCTGCCTTCTGGCGTATCAAACTGCAGTGTCGTCTTTTTTCCCAGTTGCTGCACATGAATGCGATCGATGGGCGCGGCATGGGGCTTTAACGCTTCCCATAAACCCAAGGATTCCAAATAGCTGATGGTTTCGGTATTCAGCGCCGTGGTGCGCGGCTGCGGCGCATTTGGAAACGCTGTCTGCGCCGCGCCGCGCTCCAGCAGCAACGGCTTTAAGCCCGCTTGCGCCAGTGCTAACGCCAGCGTGCAGCCCGTAACCCCTGCCCCAACAATAACGACATCAGCTGTTTCCATGGTGATGAAATAGCAACAGAAAGCCCCGTTGACCAGCCCGAAGCGTCACAGCGGGTTGCAACTGGCGGCTAATCCATTAATAGTTGAGCAATAAATAATGCTTTCATAGGTTCCATGCGCTCAACCTCGTTTCTCTCTGGCTTTTTGCCCCAATCGCTGGCGCAGTATATCCGCCGCCGCGCCTATCAAATTTCTGCGGCATTTGCCGCCATGTTTGGCTTGCTCTTGCTGCTTGCATTGCTGAGCTATCACAGCGCCGATCCCTCATGGAACACTGCAACGGGCACTGTCTTTATTGAAAATTTGCTGGGCGCAACAGGCGCGGCGCTGGCGGATATACTGCTGCAAGCCTTTGGCGTTGGCGCATTTATGCCGGTTTTGGTGTGCTTTGGTCTGGCCGCTCTGCTCTGGAATTGCCAGCCGATTGACCAACCTTTAGAGCGCTTGCTCGCGGCCATCCTTGGCTGTTTCACCGTCGCGGTTGCCGCCGCGCCGTGGCACAGCGTGCCGCTGTTCTGGAGCTGGCCGGTGGGCATTGGCGGCGGCATCGGCACGATGCTGTATGATGTGATTGCTGACAGTGGCGGCGCGGCGTGGCGCTATACGGGCTATGGGGTTTCTGTGCTTTTTGCTGGGTTGAGCCTCTATTTACTCCATCAAGCGGGCAGCTGGCGCTGGCGCGGCACATTCCGCGCGGCGGCACTTTTACTTCAGCATGCCTGGCAGATTCTTGAGCGCGGCGTGGAATGGCTACTCGCGCGGGATTGGGGCGCACTAACGGCTTTCAGGCCTCGGTTAAAACAACGCGAAACCAGCAACGATATTGATGATGTGTTCTTTGGCGGTTCGGGCGAACCCATTGATGTATCCACACTGCCCGAACTCGTCGAGCGCCCTGCAGCGCGCAAGGCAGTGAAAGCAAAAGAGCCCAAGAAAGCTGCTGTGTCACAAAAATCCAGCTCCATTCCCGATAAGACGGTAGCCCTCCTGCCGCCACTCACCCTGCTGAACGCAGAGCGCAGCAAAAGCGGCGGCGTGGACGCAAAAACCCTTAAAGCCCGCGCCGAACAGCTGGCGCTGGTGCTGAATGATTATGGCGTAAGCGGCAAGATTATTGAGGCGCGCCCCGGGCCCGTGGTGACGCTGTATGAGCTGGAACCCGCCGCCGGGATTAAGTCCTCGCGCATTATCTCGCTGGCTGATGATATTGCCCGCTCGATGAGCGCACTGTCGGCGCGGGTGGCTGTTGTGCCCGGGCGCAACGTGATTGGGATTGAATTGCCGAATCAGCTGCGCGAGACGGTGTATTTGCGCGAACTGCTCACCGATGACACGTATCGTCAGGCGCAGGCACGACTGCCGCTGGCGCTCGGCAAAGACATTGGCGGCACGCCGGTTGTGGCCGATTTGGCAAAAATGCCGCATTTGCTGGTGGCCGGAACGACCGGTTCGGGGAAATCCGTTTCGGTTAACGCGATGATTCTCTCTCTATTATACAAGCTGACCCCGGCGCAATGCCGCCTGATTATGATTGATCCGAAAATGCTGGAATTGTCGATTTACGACGATATTCCGCATTTGCTCTGCCCCGTTGTCACCGACCCCGGCAAGGCTGTTGTTGCCTTGAAATGGACAGTCAAGGAAATGGAACAACGCTATCAGGTGATGTCAAAACTTCAGGTGCGCAATATTGATGGCTATAACCAGCGTCTCGCCGAAGCACGCGCGAATGGCGAAGTGCTGACCCGCCGCATCCAAACCGGCTTTGATGTGGACACGGGCAAGCCCGTCTATGAAGAACAGCCGCTGCCGCTGGATCCCCTGCCCTATATTGTCGTGATTGTCGATGAGATGGCGGATTTAATGCTCGTTGCGGGGAAAGATATTGAGGCCACCATCCAGCGCCTCGCGCAAATGGCGCGGGCGGCGGGAATACACCTTATTATGGCAACCCAGCGCCCCTCGGTTGACGTTATCACCGGCACGATTAAAGCCAACTTCCCCACCCGCATCAGCTTTCAGGTTACCTCCAAAATCGACAGCCGCACGATTCTGAGCGAGATGGGCGCGGAACAGCTACTCGG
>JAJTHO010000051.1 GCA_021297975.1 Alphaproteobacteria bacterium | reverse complement strand
TATAACGCCGCATTGCTGTTAGACGGCGGAAAAATCGCGGGTGTGACCTATAAACATCAGCTGCCCAATTACAGCGTGTTTGATGAGCGGCGCTATTTCACGCCGGGCGAATTGCCCGCCCCGTTAAACATTCGCGGCCATTCCTTGGGCGTGCAAATATGCGAAGACCTTTGGTATCCCGGCGGCGCGGCGGCGCTTAAAGTGGCGGGGGCAGGGGTGTTAATAACGCTGAACGCATCGCCGTATGAGCAGGGGAAACAGGCGCAGCGGCTTAGCGCAGCGCGCCAGCGCGTTGCGGAAACGGGCTTGCCGCTGGTGTATGTGAATCTTATCGGCGGACAGGATGATGTGGTGTTTGATGGCGGCAGTTTTGCGCTGGATGAGCGCGGCACGCAAACGTTTGCAGCGGGGCATTGTGTTGAGTCGATAGAGCTTGTTTCTGAGGAAAAGCAGCCGTTTGCAAAAACAGCGCGGCTTGCGGAAATCTATGCGGTTTTAACGCTGGGGTTACGCGATTATGCGCGGAAGAATGGTTTTTCCTCCGCGCTGCTGGGGCTATCCGGGGGCATAGATTCGGCGCTGGTTTTGGCGCTGGCGGTTGATGCCTTGGGCGCTGAAAACGTGCGCACGGTGATGTTGTCAACTGAGTTTACGAGCGCCATGAGCCGCACGGATGCGGCGGCCTTGGCGGCGGCGCTGGGCTCTAAGCATGAAGAGATAGTGATAACGCCGGGTATTGCGGCGCTGGAAGGGATGCTCGCGCCCGCTTTTAAAAGCGCACAGCGAGATACGACGGAGGAAAATCTGCAAGCGCGGCTGCGCGGTGTGCTGCTGATGGCGCTGGCCAATAAACAGGGCAGCTTACTGCTGACAACCGGCAATAAATCCGAATACGCAACGGGTTATACAACGCTGTATGGTGATATGTGCGGCGGGTATGCGCCGCTGAAAGACGTGTATAAAACGCTGGTGTTTCAGCTGGCGCATTATCGCGGCATAACGCCGCAGCGCATCATTACCCGCGCCCCGTCGGCGGAATTGAAAGACGCACAGCGGGATGAAGATTCCCTGCTGCCGTATCCCGTTTTAGACGGCATCCTGCGCGGTCTTATTGAGCGCGAGGAAAGCGCAGAGACACTTATTGCGGCTGGCTATCCAGCGGAGATGGTCGCGCGCACGGCGCGGCTTTTGAAAATCTCAGAATTCAAGCGCCGCCAGAGCGCGCCGGGGTGTAAGATTACCTCGAAGGCGCTGGGGCGTGAGCGGCGCTTTCCGGTGACGATGGGCGAGTGCTGATGGTGATCAAACGATCAATACTAGCCGTTGCAAAGGGCTAACATCTGACTGTATGTCCTATATGTCTCATACGTCCAGCTAACTTTACTGCCTTCTATAACTTTAAGCACATGTTCTAAGAAGGGTATATCTGTAAGGTAGCGAATAGAACTTGCATCGTTTTTGCTTACATTCGTGCGCATGTCGCTCTCTTGAATAATAAGCGCGTCTGGTTCTAGCTCGGGATAAATTTTTGTTAGGAAATTAGCACCATTAAGGCCAAAAGGCGCAAACGGTTGTAGTTGATAGTATGTGCGTCTATCTACAGCTTTGGAAACAGTACCATCTTCCAGATGCGTAATAGTGTATTTTGAAACATCCCCATCTATCGCATAGATGTTTAGATCTGTATCAGAGGGTAATGCCGCTATTTTTTCCAGTTGCGGAATGAATTTTGCCGCAATCTCTTTTAATTTTCCTGAAGGCATCTGGGCAGTCAAAAACAAAAGCATTTGTATTTTGTGTCGCAAGGCAGTTTCGACATGCCGTTTCTGGTCTTCTATTCTGCTATCATTGAACTCTGGTCTTTTTGATTTGGCAAGAATTCCTGTAGAACGATTTCTAATTTTTTCTCGTTCTTCTTCTGTAAGAGTGCCTATAGCACTTAAAGCAACAACGCTATACGCCGTTGTGCTAAAAATCATGGCAAGTGCTTTATCAATGTCTTGTGGCCGCTTGTGTTGAAAAAAAAGTTTCAAGATTTCTATATCGAAGATGGGTACATGGCTTCTGTCGCTTCCTGTTAATGTTATTGCTGCGGCTGCGTGCCCCATTGCAATATGATATAAAATGACCTCCAAAGACTGCGTGCGATTCAAACGCAATAAAGTATCACTCTGCCTGTTGCGTGCTACGCGTTCTCTTGCTTTTTCGCTCCCTATGCCATTAACAAGCCCTTCTGCGAGGGTCAAAGCAGGGGCATTAACCAAGCTTACTATATGGCTCATCTTTTTGCTAAAAAAATCAGCTTCTTTGTATGCATCAAGCTGGCTCAATAAAGACATTGTGCTTTTCTTACCTTACATTATAGTATTTTATACTAAAAAAAGCAAAAATGCACTAATATAATTGATTACGCAGCAAATTCTGTTGTCTAGCGGTCTTTATTGGGCGGCTATAGCGCGGCGCCCTGCGCCGCCAGCACCACGCGGTACCGCGCCTTGCCGCTGTGCAGATGCTCAATTGCTTTGTTCACATCCTTCATCGCATAGGTTTCAATAACTGGCGCGATAGAGTGCCGGGTGCAGAATTCCAGCATGTCTTGAATAGTCGCCGGGCTGCCGAGCGGCGAGCCAGAAACAGAGCGTTGCTGGGCAATAATCGGGAAGGCAGGAACGGGAATTGGCTCTGGGATAACGCCCACGGTGTGGAAACGCCCGCGCGGTTTTAACGCATTGATATAGCTGTTCCAATCCAAGGATACGTTGGTGGTGTTAAGTATGAAATCAAAGCTGCCCGCAAGCTTGGCCATTGCGGCACTATCTTTGGAATTCACCACATGATGCGCGCCGAGTTTTTTTGCCTCCGCCTCTTTACCGGGAGAGGAAGTAAACGCCGTAACATCACACCCCCATTTATTTAAAAATTGCAGCGCCAAATGCCCCAGCCCGCCAATCCCGATAACGCCGACGCGGTCAGTGGGTTTCACGTTCATCTGCACAATCGGGTTGAACACCGTAATCCCGCCGCAAAATAAAGGGCCTGCGGCTTTGGCGTCCAGCGCATCAGGCAGAGCAATTGCCCACTCCACATTACAGCGCACCCGATCGGCAAAGCCGCCATGGCGGGCAACGATGGTCTGTTCTGCCGTTGCGCAAAGATTGTGGTCGCCGGACATACAGGTATGGCAATGCATACAGCTGCCGCTGAACCAGCCTAGCCCGACGCGCTGGCCAATTTTAAGGGTGGTGACTTCCACGCCCACCGCCTCAACAATCCCCACAACCTCATGCCCCGGCACGAGGGGATAGGCGCTAATCCCCCAATCGTTTTGAATCATGCTTAAATCGGAATGACAGATGCCGCAGTATTCAACCTTGATATCAACCTGTTCTGCGCCGAGTGCGCCAAGGGTAAACTCGAAAGGCGTCAGAGGTGCGCCTTGGGCGGTAACGGCGTAGGCGTTGACTTTTGTCATAATGAAAGCTCCGATTCCTGAAGACTATGTATCTTTAGAATGGCACTTGGCTAGTGGCGATAATGCACGTTGACAACACAGAAATAATCGCTGCAATACCCTCAAAATAAGAGAGGGTATAATGCTTAAAGAATTCAAGGAATTTATCAATCGCGGCAGTGTTGTTGATTTAGCAGTGGGTATCATCATTGGCGGCGCGTTTACCAAGATTGTCAGTTCCTTAGTCGATGATATCATTATGCCGCCCATTGGGCTTGTCCTTGGCGGTATCGATTTTTCAGCGTTTTATATCAACTTATCCGGCGTTGAATATGAATCGCTTGTGGCGGCGAAAAAGGCAGGCGCGGCCACTATCAATTATGGCTTGTTCATCAACGCGATGATTAGTTTTTTGATTGTGGCCTTTGCGGTGTTTATTTTGGTGAAACAAGTCAATCGCTTTCGCGCCGCACCAGCGGCTAAGGCTGCGCCAACCCCAACAGAAGTGCTGCTCACTGAGATTCGTGATGCCTTGAAAGAAAAGCGTTAAGAAAAGCGTTAGGCCTTATCCGCAAGCAGCGAAGGTTCCTGTCCCGTATCCGCTGTTTTGACGGCGACGGGTTTTAGTGTAACTTTTTCAATGGCGGAGCCGGGAAAAAGTTGCAGCGCCTCAACAACCAGCGGGTCTGCTAAAATCTCTGCCTCAGCCGCAGAGCGTGCGCTGCGTTCTGTATCGGCTAACGTTGGCGCGTCGCCTGTGTCCTCAACAACGCCCACTGTCCAGCGCATACCCGTATGTTGCTGTAAAAACTGTGACAATTGCCCCGGCAGGGTAGATGGCGCAGACCGGCGCAGCGCAATATCCAGAATCTGTTTATCACAGCGTTTCACCACAACCGAATGGCGCAGATGATAGGCGAGGGAACCTTCTTTTTGTGTTTCGGCGAGGGCGATTATATCGTTGAAGCTCAGAGAAGTTTGAGGGGTTAGGGGTGAGGCATGATGCTGTATAGGATTAGCAGCGGCCGTGCTCACCGTTTCAGCCGGTGATTTTTTTGCATCTAATGCAGGCGCATTCCTCGTGCCTGATGCCTCACCCCTCACCCCTCTCACCAACTCATCTGGCGTCGGCATATCGCCCACATAACACAGCCGAATCAGAATCATTTCAACCGCTGGGAGCGACTGTTCACACAGCCGCGCTTCCTCATACCCATGCAGCAGAATTTGCCACGCTCGGGTAAGCACGGGGATGGAATGGGCGGCGGCGAGGGCTTCTAGCGCTTGACGCTCTGCATCCGCAAGGCCGCGCATATCGGTGACAGTGGGCGCAGCGCGAAAACGGCTGACCCGATGCACCGCGCCTAGCATATCTTGCAGCAGTAATAAAGGCTCACTGCCGTGTTGGTGAAATTGCTCCAGCAGACGCAACGCCTCGGCCACTTGGCCGGAAAGCGCGGCTTTGAGTAACTGATACGGCGCGAGCGCATCGCTCCGCCCCAGCATCGAATGCACCAGCGGCGCGGTCACAAGCAGCTCCCCGCCGCCCAGCGCCAAGGCCTGATCCAATAAGGATAACCCATCGCGCACCGACCCTTCACCCGCCCGTGCCAGAATCAGCGCGGCATCAGGCTCTAGCGTGCCGCCCTCACGCGCGCAAATATCCGTGAGGTGTGCGGCCAGCGCATCAACACTGATCCGTGCTAAATCAAAGCGCTGACAGCGCGAAAGAATCGTGACTGGAACTTTATGAATATCCGTTGTTGCAAAAAGAAAGGTCACCTGCGGCGGCGGCTCTTCAAGGGTTTTCAGCAGCGCGTTAAACGCCGCACCCGACAGCATATGCACTTCATCGATGATATAGACTTTGCGCCGCGCCTCAACCGGGGCATAGCGCACCTGCTCGATAATTTCGCGCATATCGGCAACACCGGTGCGGCTGGCGGCGTCGAGCTCTAACACGTCCATGTGGCGGTCTTCGCTGATGGCGACGCAATGACGGCACACGCCGCAGGGGTCGGCGGTGGGTTTTGTCACCGTGCCGTCCGCGCCGATACAGTTTAGCGCTTTGGCGATAATCCGTGCTGTGGTGGTTTTGCCCACCCCGCGCACGCCCGTGAAAATATAGCCTTGGCTGACCCTATCGAGCAGAAAAGCGTTGGCGAGGGTTTTAACCAGTACCTCCTGGCCAACCAAATCGGCAAAGGTTTGCGGGCGATATTTGCGGGCGAGAACGCGGTACATGCGGGGGCAGACTACAGGGGGCGGGGCAAGGAGGGAAGCAAGATTTCACGCGTCATGACTCAACCGGAGGCAACGGATTTTTTTGCAGCCAGTCCTTCAACGCCGCGTTGATGCGCGTTTGCCAGCCTTTGCCCGTGGCTTTAAAGCTGTTTACCACGTCGGTGTCTAAACGCATGGTGAGGGATTTTGTCTTGCCGCTGCCTTTGGGGCGACCGACTGCAAGCGCTTTGCGAAAGGTAGCCTTGCCCACATCAGCCGAAACAGGCACGCCGGCAACAAGCCACTGTCCCGAGGCAAACCATTCCTCGGTCAGTTCAGGAGCGTCATCCGGATCAACCCAGGAATTGCTGATAGATATGTCGTTCTCTTTCATTGGCATGCCTCATGGATATAATTCGATACGCATCGTTTCGCGGTGTCCAGACAATGACAACAACGTTGCCGTCCAGAATGCCAAACGTAATAAATCTCTTTTCTCCATAGTCTTTTCGGTCGTCTGGCCGAGTTGCAACAGCACTGGCGAAAACTTTATCTGCATCCGCAAAGTCCAAGCCGCGTTCCAAAAGGGTTTTTGCACGTTTTTCTGAATCAAAGCTAATCTGCATTATCAACATAATAGCATGGTATCGCAAAAATTGCAATAATTTTTGTAACGGCAAAAATTACCGACTATTGCCCCGATCCCGAGGGATAAAGTTCCCCGGCACATCGCGCGTAAGCTC
>JAJTHO010000014.1 GCA_021297975.1 Alphaproteobacteria bacterium | reverse complement strand
GCTGCTGAATGCGCTAGCCGAATTGCCGGATTGTTATCTCTGGATTGCCGGAGACGGGGCGCTCGAAGGGGCGCTGAAAGCGCAGGCTGCTGCCTTAGGCATCACAGGCCGTGTGCGTTTCCTCGGCTGGCGCAGCGACGGCGCAGCGCTGCTGCAGGCGTGTGATGTGTGTGTGTTGCCCTCACGGATTGAGCCGTTTGGCACGGTGATTATTGAGGCGTGGGCAGCTGGTAAGCCGCTGGTTGCGGCGCGTGCGGCGGGCCCGGCGGCGTATGTAACAGACGGGGTTACCGGGCTGCTGCACCCGATTGATGATGCGGCGGCATTGCGGGATGCCGTGCGGCGGGTTGTCGATGATACCGCCTTGCGGGCAGCACTCGTTACAGCGGGAAAAGCGGCGTATGAAAACGGGTTCACGCGTGCGGCCTCTGTTGCCGGGCTTTTTGATGTGTATCAGCAGGCCATGAGCGGCGCGAAAACCCCGTGGCGCTAGACCATTACCATCCCTTCGGCACTGACCGCGTTTTTCTCCTCACCGGGGCCTAAAATCATCTCGTGATGCCCGGCGCCGCTGGGAATCATTGGGAAGCAATTTTCCCGCTGATCCACGCACATATCCACCACAACCGGGCGATTGATGCGCGCCATTTCCTCAATAATGCCGTCAACCTCAGACACTTTTTCCGCGCGTAAACCCACCGCGCCAAACGCTTCCGCCACTTTGACAAAATCGGGCAAGGCCTCGGAATAACTCTGGGAATAGCGCCCGCCATGCAGCAATTCCTGCCATTGGCGCACCATGCCCATCCATTTGTTATTGATAATAAAAACCTTAACCGGCAGACGGTATTGCACCGCCGTTGCCAGCTCTTGGATATTCATTTGAATCGAGGCTTCGCCGGCAATATCCACAACCAGTTTATCCGGATGCGCCATCTGCACCCCAATTGCCGCCGGCAGGCCATACCCCATCGTGCCCAGACCGCCGGACGTCATCCAACGATTCGGCGCTTCAAAGCCGTAATACTGCGCCGCCCACATTTGATGCTGGCCGACTTCGGTGGTGATAAAGGTGTCGCGGTGCTTGGTTAGCTCATACAGCCGCTTGATGGCATACTGCGGCTTTATAACGCCGTTTGGGTCTTGGGTAAAAGCCAGACACTGCCGGGCGCGCCAGCGGTTTATCTCGCCCCACCAGGCATCCAGCTTTTCTTTATTCAGCTTAAGTTTATTGCGTTTCCAATAGTCTAGAAGATTTTCTAAAACCGTTGCCGCATCGCCCACAACGGGGAGTTCTACCATCACGGTTTTGTTAATCGAGCTGGGGTCTATATCCACATGAATTTTACGGGAATTGGGAGAAAACGCGCTCAGCCGCCCGGTGACGCGATCATCAAACCGCGCCCCAACGTTAAACATCACATCACAGCCATGCATCGCAAGGTTCGCTTCATACGTGCCATGCATCCCCAGCATCCCCAGAAAATTCGGGTGCGAGGCCGGCACAGCGCCAAGACCCATCAGGGTTAGGGTGGTGGGAATCCCGGTCAGGGTGGTGAATTCAGTAAGCAGGCGGCTTGCCCTCTCGCCGCTGTTAATCAGGCCGCCGCCGCCATAAATAATCGGGCGCTCGGCGTTCACCAGCATATCGGCGATTTTCTCAACCAAGCCCGCATTCGGTTTTGTTTGCGGCCAGTAGCGGCGCGGCTGCCAATCGGCTTTGGTTATATATTTTCCGGCGGCAAAGAGCACATCTTTCGGTAAATCCACCACAACCGGCCCCGGGCGGCCATGGGTTGCAACGTAAATGGCCTCGTGCATCACAGCGGCGAGCTCATTCACGTCTTTGACGAGGTAGTTATGTTTCGTACAGCTGCGGGTAATCCCGACGGTATCGGCCTCTTGGAAGGCATCCGTGCCGATAAGATGCGACGGCACTTGCCCAGTGAGACATAAAACCGGGATGGAATCGAGCAGCGCATCGGTTAAGCCCGTAACGGCATTTGTTGCACCCGGGCCCGATGTAACCAGCACAACGCCCAGCTTGCCGGATGAGCGGGCATAGCCCTCGGCCGCGTGCGCGCCGCCCTGCTCATGGCGCACCAGCACATGGTGCAGCGCCTCTTGCTGAAACAGCGCATCGTAGATAGGCAGCACTGCGCCGCCGGGATAGCCAAAAATGGTATCCACGCCGTGTTCGGCAAGGGCGGTCAGCACGATTTCCGCGCCGGTGAGTTGATTTTTATGGGCAAAAGGCAAAGAAGAAGCAGACATTATCCAGCAATAGCAGTCTTTTCGTTGTTCTTCAACCGTCTGTTGTGGCGGATTATTTTATAGTTTCCGCCCTGAGAGCATCCTGAGCGCCACATAAAACACTGGCGTCAAAATAAGCCCGAATACCGTCACGCCAATCATGCCCGAAAACACCGCAACGCCCATCGCTTGGCGCATTTCTGCGCCCGCGCCCGATGCCAGCACCAGCGGCACAACGCCCATAATAAAGGCAATCGAGGTCATCAAAATCGGGCGAAGCCGCAAACGGCAGGATTCTAGCGCCGCATCGACCACGGATTTGCCCTGCATTTCCAATTCGCGCGCAAACTCCACAATCAAAATGGCATTTTTACACGCCAGCCCCGCCAGCACAAACAGCGAGATTTGCGTGAAAATATTGTTATCCCCGCCCCAAATCCACACGCCGGTCAGCGCCGATAAAATACACAGCGGCACGGTGAGAATCACAACCAGCGGCAACAATAGCGACTCATACTGCGCCGCAAGCACCATAAACACCAGCAGCACGCACAGCGGAAACACAAGCAGCGCCGTGTTCCCGGCCAAAATCTGCTGATACGTCAGCTCTGTCCACTCATAGGCAAAGCCGGGCGGCAGTGTTTCATTGAGGATTTTCACCATCGCCGCCTGGCCTTCGCCGCTGGAATAGCCCGGCGCTGCGCCGCCGTTAATATCTGCTGCGCGGAAAGCATTATACCGCGCCGCCGATTCCCCGCCGAAGGTATCGCGCAGCGTCACAAGGCTAGAGAGCGGTATCATCGTCCCGTCGAGGCTTTTGGTATACAGCGCGGAAATATCCGCCGGGTTATCGCGAAACGGTGCATCGGCTTGTGCTATCACTTGATAAGTCCGCCCGAATGCGTTGAAATCATTGATATACAAGGAGCCGAAATAAAGCTGCAGCGTGCGGAACACCTCATCCACCGGCACGCCTACTTGAACGGCGCGCGCACGATCAACATCCGCCATTAATTGCGGTGAATTAATCCGGTAGCTGCTGAACACATTGGCCAGTTGCGGCGTTTGCCAGGCTTTATACTGCACCTGCTGCACCACATCATTGAGGGCAACTTCGCCCTGATTGCTGCGGTCTTGGATTTGCAGTTTAAAACCGCCGATTGTGCCAAGGCCAATCACCGGCGGGGGCGGGAAAATAGCGATAAAGGCATCGCCGATACCCATAAATTTTTGCTGCAGGCTCTGGGCAATCGCGCCGCCAGATAGCGCCGCGCTGCTGCGCTCGCTGAAGGGTTTGAGGGTCACAAAGACAATCCCCGCCGACGGGCTGCTGATAAAGCCATTGATAGACAATCCCGGAAAGGCCACGGCGCTTTCGACACCAGGTTCTTTGAGGGCAATATCCGACATAGCGCGAATCACGGCATCGGTGCGGTCAAGATTCGCCCCATCGGGAAGCTGCGCAAAACCAACGAGATACTGCTTGTCCTGGCTGGGGATAAAGCCGCTGGGAACCTGTTGGAACACCAGATAGCTGAGGCCAAGTAAAAGCGCATAAAAGCCAAAGGCCATACCGCGCCGGCGCTCCAAGCGCCCCACGCCGCGCTCATACTGCCCGGCACTGCGGTTGAAAAAGCGGTTAAAACGGGCGAAAAAGCCGCCGAAAATTTTATCCATCCCGCGGGTGAGCGCGTCTTTCGGCGCATCATGACCGCGCAGCAGTAGGGCAGCGAGCGCCGGCGACAGTGTCAGCGAGTTAAACGCGGAAATAACCGTTGAAATCGCAATGGTGAGGGCAAATTGCTTGTAAAACTGCCCGGTAAGACCGGTGATAAAGGCAATCGGCACAAACACGGCGCAAAGCGTCAGCGCAATGGCGATAATGGGCCCGGAAACCTCTCGCATGGCAACGTGGGTTGCTTCGCGTGCGCTTAAGCCCCGCTCAATATTCCGCTCAACGTTTTCAACCACCACAATCGCATCATCCACCACAATCCCAATGGCGAGAACGAGGCCAAACAGCGATAGCGCGTTGATAGAAAAGCCAAAAAGATGCATCACTGCAAACGTGCCAACGATCGAAATCGGCACCGCTAAAAGCGGAATGATCGAGGCGCGCCATGTTTGCAAAAAGACGATCACAACCAAAACCACCAGCACAATCGCCTCAATCAACGTGACAATCACCGCGTTAATCGAATCGCGCACAAACACGGTTGGATCATACACAATCTGATAATCCATGCCTTCGGGGAAGTTTTTCTTCAGCTGTTCCATCGTCTCGCGGACGCTATCCGATATATTCAGGGCGTTTGCGCCCGGCGTCTGGAAAATGGGAATGGCCACCGCGTCTTTATTATCCAGTAGCGAGCGGAGGCTGTATTCCGATGCGCCCAGCTCTATCCGGGCAATATCGCCAAGTCTTGTGAGCGCCCCAGTTTTCGGGTCGCGCTTCACCACCAAGGCTTCGAAATCCTCAACGGTTTTGAGGCGACCTTCCGAGCGAATCGCGAGCTGCAGCACCGTATCTGACGGCGCAGGGCTAAGACCAATCCCGCCCGCCGCCGCGTCCACGTTCTGGCTGCGGATAGCTTGGATAATTTCGCTGGCAGACAAACCGCGCTCTGCTGCTTTTGCCGGATTCAGCCACACCCGCATGGCATAATCGCCCGCGCCGAACAAATTAACCTGGCCAATGCCTTGCAGCCGCGCCAGCTGGTCTTTTACGTTCAGCAACGCATAGTTACGCAAATACAGCATGTCATAGCGGCCATCCTTGCTCAAAAGGTGGACAACCATGGTTAAATCCGGTGAGCTTTTCACGGTGGTAACGCCCAGCTGGCGGGTAACCTCAGGCAGGCGCGGGGTTGCCTGCGCCACACGGTTTTGCACCAGCTGCTGCGCTAAATCGGGATCAGTACCAATTTTAAAAGTGACGGTGAGCGTCAGGCGGCCATCGCTCGCGGCCTGGCTGTTCATATACAGCATGTTTTCAACGCCGTTGATTTGCTCTTCGAGCGGCGTTGCGACAGTTTCCGCCACGGTTGCCGGGTTTGCGCCGGGGTAGGAGGCATTCACCACAACCGACGGCGGCACCACTTCCGGGTATTCGGATATCGGCAGTAAAGGCAGGGATATAAGACCCGCGAGGAAGATAAACAGCGACAGCACAGCGGCATAAATCGGGCGGTCAATAAAAAAATCAGAAATACGCAGTTGTGACATGGAATAGCCTGAAATTTATAAAATAAAGCTCTTCATAGCAGTATTAGGCCGTCCATCAAGACAGGATTACGCCAGGCGGCGTTTAGTATGACTTGTGACAATACAAATCTGCGCTAAATTTTTCCGCGGCGCTCTACATAAACGTAATGCAACTCCGATACAAATAAATCTTAAAATGGGTTCGTGAGGACTTTGAGGGCATTCTCCGCGGCCATGTTGGTTTTTGCTAAGACAACGTAAAGTCGCTCTGCCGCATCATAATAGGAGCATATTTTGTAGTTACCTGCCTCAATATCGAGGCTACAGCAAGACGGCGCATCAGAGAAAACATATATTTTTCCTGTGCTAACGCTGATAACTGCCGTATCGAATGCCCCAACCATTTTACGGGCTTCTTTCTTGGGTAAAATAGGTTCAGGCACATCGACCAGCAACAGTGTAACGCTAAAAACACCATCTGCCCCAGTATTCACCCGCAAAAACGCACCTTCATTAATAAGCTTGCAGGATGCGTCGTCATCAAGCGCAATAAGTCCTTCTTTATCTAAACAATCAGCGATTAAGAATGAGCCACTTTCCGTTTTAAGATTTTTTCTCAATTTTTGTTGAATAGCGGGTTCTCTGCCAAATAATAAGAAGCTTTGCTTTGCTAAGGCGCTAGTAAGAGCTTTTTGCAGCGCCGTTCTATCAATATTTTCGAACGTGAGTTGCAGAATATTCCTCAGCGCGCCAATATAAAATTCTAAAGGCTCAAGCGCTTTTTCCTTGCCAATTGCGATAACAATATCATTGCCTAATGTGCGGAAAAACTTAAGTCTTTCCTTAGTCGGCATCGCGTAGCTTTTCTGCCAATCATCTTGGATAGATTGGTACGTAACATCCTTGATATATTTGCTACTTTGCATAAAATTTCCTTGCTATTGAACTTGATACACGCGCAACTCATCCATCATCTCGCCATTCAGCGGCCATAGACTCTCAGATGGTCTTCATGCAGCGCCTCCTATAGGGTACTCCGAACATCGCCAACACACTATCACCCATGACTTTATCAATAATCCCATCGTTGCTCCACAAAATCTCCGTAAAGTAGACGTTCAATAAGCATGAAAACGCATTTTTTTTAGCGTGAAGCTATTTTTTTTAAGTCTCGTAACCAAATGTTAACCCCTTACGGTTTAATGCCTGTTTAGGAGAAAACTATGTCAACTGCTAAAAAAACTACACTTACACTTGTTAAAAAACCTGCAGCAAAACCTGCAGTAAAATCGGCTAAAAAAATCGTCGCAAAAAAAGCAATTAAAAAAGTGACGAAGAAAGCCGTAAAAAAGGCAACCAAATCGTTGGTTAAAGCGGGCGTGAAAAAGCCAGTGAAATCCATCGTGAAAAAAGCCGTGAAAGATTTGAACACAAACAGCGCGCTGGCGCAGAACGTTCAAAAACTTGAGCGCTTGATTGCCAGCATCAAAGCGAAAAAGCCGCTGCAGATTTCTGTTTCTGGCAAACGCGTGAACGTGCCTTCAACCGCAAAGTTCAACATTGCGTATGAAAAAAACAAGAACGCCTGTGAATTGGGCTTTCAACTGGCTTGGAAACAATAAGTTTCCAACATCAGTGCTGTTTCGTGCAGCGGTAGGCCAATTATCCCGCTCGGCGACCCGCTGAGCCAGGATATAAACCCCGCTGCACGACCCTGTAAGGCATAGCCTCCGGCTTTGCCGATGCCATCACCGCTTGCGGCATAGCTGTCTATGTCGCTAGCGCTAAGGCGCTGCATTTTCACCACATTTTCCGATATTTTAAGCCGGGTTTTACCCGCAAAGCTGACAGCTACGGCTGTCAGCACTTTGTGCCGTCTGCCTGATAACAATTCAAGACACTCCCGCACCTGTTCCGCTGTTTCTGCCTTAGGCAGCATACGCCGCCCCGCCGCAACAACCGTATCGGCTGTTAACACCACATCATCCGGGTATTGTCTCACTGCGGCTGCAGCTTTCAAAAGCGCTACGCGTTTAACGTATGGGAGGGGCAGCTCATTTTTGTTGGCTGTTTCATCAACATCCATGGGCGCAACCAGCACATCGGTAATGCCAAGCTGCGCCAGCAGCTCACGCCGCCGGGGGGACGCCGAGGCAAGAACGAGACGCACGGCTTTATTTATAGCGGAAGGTAATCCGCGCCTTGCTCAGGTCATACGGGGTCATCTCAACCTTAACCTTATCACCCTCCAGCACGCGAATGCGGTTTTTTCGCATCTTGCCAGAGCTGTGCGCCAGCACCAGATGTTCGTTGTCGAGCTTCACCCGAAACATGGTGTTGGGGAGGACTTCGAGGACGACGCCGTCAAATTCAATTAAATCTTCTTTTGCCATTGCCCGTTGTTAATGAGCCTTTTTGCCAAAAATTCAAGAAGAAAATGGTGCCCTCGACCGGACTTGAACCGGTACAGTCATTTCTAACCGACGGATTTTAAGTCCGTTGCGTCTACCATTCCGCCACGAGGGCACGTTTCGGAAAGAATGACAGAGGACAATTTGGGGCAAAAGTCAAGAATCAGCTGGCTGTACCCTGCTTTAAAACCCAGAAATGCGTTTCCCGCGTTGCTCTTCAGGGCGCGGTATGCTTTAAAAGCATGTGGACTCTTTACAAATAACGGGTGGCCGCCCCCTTCGCGGCACAATACCAATCAGCGGGGCGAAAAACGCCGCGTTGCCGCTGATGTGCGCGGCGTTGTTGACGGCGGAGCGTCTTACGCTCAGCAACGTGCCCGATTTGGCGGATATAAAGACCTTGTCGGCCTTGTTGGCGCAGCACGGCGTTAAGGTTGATGCATCAGCCCTCAAAACAGACAATACCCTGACGCTTCAGGCCAAAGCGATAACGTCCGACGTTGCCCCGTATGAGCTGGTGCGGAAAATGCGCGCCAGCGTGTTGGTTCTGGGCGGACTGCTTGCACGGCATGGCAGCGCCAAGGTATCCTTGCCGGGCGGCTGTGCGATTGGCACACGGCCTGTGGATGTCCACCTTAAAGGCCTAGAGAAAATGGGCGCGGTCATCAGCATTGAGGCGGGCTATATTAATGCCGCAGCGCCCGAAGGCGGGCTAAGAGGCGCGGAAATATCCATGCCGTTTGTCTCTGTCGGGGCGACGGAAAATCTGCTGATGGCGGCGGTTTTGGCAAAGGGCGAGACGGTGCTGCTGAACGCGGCGCGGGAGCCGGAGGTGAGCGATTTGGCGCATTGCCTCTTGGCCATGGGCGCAAAAATTGAGGGTATCGGGACGGATAAATTAACGGTTCAGGGTGTTCCGGCGCTGCACGGCGCAGCGCACCGAGTTATCCCCGATCGGATTGAAACGGGAACCTATTGCATCGCGGCGGCCATCACCGGCGGTGCACTGGAATTGACCGGGACGGACGCATCGCAGCTCGCCGCATTTTTAACGGCGCTGCGCGGAACGGGCGTTAATGTGACCGTTCAGGATTCAGGTATCACCGTGAACGCAGCCGGGATTCGACCGCGTGGCGTTGATATTATGACCGAGCCGCACCCCGGTTTTCCCACCGATTTGCAGGCGCAGTTTATGGCGCTGATGACCGTATGCGACGGCGCGGCGATGTTGACGGAAACCATCTTTGAAAATCGTTTTATGCATGTGCCGGAGTTGACGCGGATGGGCGCAGGCATAACCGTGCACGGCGCATCGGCGATGGTGCGCGGCACAAGCGCCCTAACGGCAGCGCCGGTTATGGCCAGCGATTTGCGGGCATCGGCGGCGCTGGTGCTGGCGGCATTGGCTGCGCCTGGTGAAACGCGGGTACACCGGATTTATCACCTCGATAGAGGCTATGAGCGGATGGTGGAAAAACTGACCGCCTGCGGCGCGGTGCTGGAACGCATCAAAGAAGACCAGGAGGCGGCATGACAGACAGTGCACCTGGCGCCCTCACCCTCGCGCTGCCGAAAGGCCGGATTATGGCGGAATTTGCCGCGTTTTTGCGGCGGCTTGATATTGTGCCGGAAGCGGATTTTTTTGATGAAAAAACCCGCAAGCTCCAATTTGCAACCAACCAGCCGGGATTGAATCTTATTCTTGTGCGTTCTTTTGATGTGGCCACGTTCGTGGCCTTTGGCGGGGCGCATCTCGGCGTTGCCGGGCATGATGTCTTGATGGAAACGGGCAGCAACGATGTCTATGCCCCGGTTGATTTGCATATCGGCAAGTGCCGTCTGTCCTTGGCCGGGCGGGCGGATGCGGGGGCAGGGCAGCTGGTTTCATCATCCCATGTGCGCGTTGCGACAAAATACCCGCACACAACCCGCGCCCACTTTGCCGCCAAGGGGATTCAGGCCGAGACTATCAAACTCAGCGGGGCGATGGAGCTGGCGCCGATGCTGGGTCTCGCGCCATTTATTGTCGATTTGGTCTCTAGCGGGGCGACGCTGAAGGCGAACAACCTCGTTGAGCTGGAAAAAATTGCCGATATCAGCAGCAAGCTGATTGTGAACCGCACGGCTTATAAAACCCGCCGCGCGGGGCTGCATGACCTTGTTGCTCGATTTGAAGAGGCGACCGATGCTGCTGCTTAACGCGAGTGAAGCGGATTTCGCGCCCCGGCTGCGCGGCGCGTTGCAACGCGGCAGCAGTGATAATGCGGCGTTATCCAGTGACGTTGCGGCCATACTCAGCGCCGTGCGCAGCGAGGGGGATGCAGCGCTGCGGCGCTATACTGAGCAATTTGACCGCCACACGCCCGCGCCGCTGACCCCGGAACAGCTGAAACAAATAGCCAAAGGCTGCGCCAAACCCGTGCGCGATGCGCTTAAAGCCGCCGCCGTGCGGATTAAGGCGTTTCATAAACGGCAGCTGCCCAAAGGGTTTAGCATAACAGATAAAACCGGCACGCGCAGCGGCCAGCGCTGGGAAGCGCTCAGCGCGGTGGGGCTGTATGTGCCGGGGGGCAGGGCGGCGTATCCCAGTTCAGTGCTGATGAACGCACTGCCCGCAAAGATTGCCGGGGTGGGGCGGCTTGTTGTTACCGTGCCGACGCCGGAGGGGTATTTAAGCCCGGCAGTTGCGGCGGCGCTGCTGCTGGCGAATGTGGATGAGGTGTATCCTGTTGGCGGGGCGCAGGCGGTTGCGGCGCTGGCGTACGGCACGGAAAGCATCAAGCCGGTTGTGAAAATCGTCGGGCCTGGCAATGCCTATGTGGCCGAGGCAAAACGCCAAGTTTTTGGCGCGGTGGGTATTGATTCGATTGCGGGGCCTTCGGAAATTCTAGTTGTCAGCGACGGCACGGTATCGCCCGATTGGCTGGCGGCGGATTTGTTATCACAGGCCGAACACGACCCGGCGGCACAAAGCATTCTGATAACCCCCGATGCGCTACACGCACGGGCGGTGATTGATGCGCTCAAAAGGCAATTGCTGGTGCTGCCGACACGGGATGTGGCGCTGCAAAGCTGGCTGAATCATGGGTTGGTGGTGGTGGTGCCGTCTATGGACGCGGTTCCGGCACTGATTGAAACGATTGCGCCCGAACACTTACAGCTCTGCGGCGCGGCAGCAGAGACGCTGTTTGATGCGGTGCGCTGCACGGGGAGTATTTTTGTCGGCGCCTACACGCCGGAGGCCATCGGCGATTATTGCGGCGGGCCCAACCATGTGCTGCCGACCAGCGGGGCGGCGCGCTATGCATCGGGGTTATCAGTCCTTGATTTTATGCGGCGGACAACGTTTTTGCAGTGTACGGAAGAGGGCTTTAAAACACTCGCGCCCATCGCCGCGACACTGGCCGATGCGGAAGGCTTACCGGCGCACGCGGCGTCGGTGCGGATACGGCTGTGATGAGCCAGCTCAGCAATGTGACGCTGCATGAGGCGGCCAACATCCGCTATAATCCCTATGTCCAGCATGAGCGGGATCAGGCGATACAAGATTTGCTGATTAGTGCGGTATTCCAGCCCGTTGCTGCCCTAAAAGCGCCCTATGCGCTTGAGCTCAGCATTGTTGAAGACAGGCTCCAGTTTGTGGTGTGCGAGAGTAAAAACGCGGGCGCAAAAGAAACATTCACCCTATCGGTGAAAAGCCTGCGCGGGGTGATTAAGGACTATTTCCAGATAACCCGCAGCTATCATGATTTGATTACTCAAGCCGTGGGCGCGTGCCGCTTAGAGGCCGTGGATCAAGGGCGGCGCGGCATTCATAACGAAGCCGCAACGCAGATAATGGAGGCGCTGGCGGGGAAAGTAACGCTAGACCACCCCACGGCACGGCGGCTTTTTACGCTCATTTGTGTGCTGCATATTCGGGAACAAAGCCATGTCCACCTTTGACGCGGCATCCGCAAATCGCTCGCGTGTGCTGTTTGCCTGCACGCTGAATTCGGTGCGCTCCGTTTTGGCAGAAAAACTGCTGCAACAGCTGGCGGGGGATAGGTTTGAAGTGCATTCCGCAGGGGTCAGCGCCGTGCCGGTGCATCCCTTTGTGGTGGCGGTTTTGGCGGAAAAGGGCATTGATTGCCGGGATCATGCGGGACAGGAACTTTCTGATGTGCCGCCGTTTTTGCAGGTTGATGAAGTTATTACCCTGTCGCGGGAAGCGCATGAAAATCTGAAAACCATGGCGGAATTTCGCTATGATAAAGTCTCGTTATGGGAATTACCCGTGCCGCCGATTGATTTGGATGCGGCGCGTGAGCAGCAGCTTATTTTATACCGGGTGCTGCGGGATGCTATTGAATTGCAATTGAAAGTGCATTTCAAGATTTCTTAGAGCGCCCGCGCTTCTTCCTCTAATAAAATCGGAATCCCGTCGCGGATGGGGTAGGCGAGTTTGGCCGATGCGCTGATGAGTTCCTGTTTTTCGGCGTCATAGCGCAGGGTATCCCGGCTAACGGGGCAAACGATAAACTGTAGTAGGCTGGTATCAAACGTGCTCATCATCCACCTTTGCCCGATGCCAATCGCCGCGTCAATGCAGCAACTCAGCGCCGTCTTGGCTGTTGGCGCGGAGCGTCATTTCCATAAAGGTTGTCAGCAGATTCAACCGTTCCATCAACGATTCCGCCTCCAGCAGCGCTTGCTTTTCCGGCGTGGAAAAGGGGCACATCATGGAAAGGCTAGTAACTAATCTATCCAGCGGCGCAACGCGCAAAATATCCCAATCGGTTAGCAAGTGTTTGCGTTCAAAATAGCGCTGAATGGTGTCCAGCAGTGCGGTGCGGTCAACCGGGCGCGGGGAGGGGTTTTCTAAATCCCCTAAAAACGTGCTCCAATCGGCTTTAAACTGGCGGTATTTGCGGGTTGTGGGCAATTCCTCGCCGCGCACAAAGCGGCAAATGCCCTGCAGCACCACTTGATAGCGCCCATCATCCGTTTCTTCAAAGGCGAGAATCCGCCCAGCGCAGCCTGTTTGATACAG
>JAJTHO010000008.1 GCA_021297975.1 Alphaproteobacteria bacterium | reverse complement strand
GGGTGCACGACAGCAGCGGTGTTCATGGGGTAAGGTGTAGCCGCCGGGGCGGGTAAAGCAAGTGCAACTATGCGGCGTTAACGGCCAGCTCAGGATGAGCCTTCAAATATTCCAGCAACGGCTCTTCATACGCAAACAGCCCAAAGCCGCCGCCGGTATGGAAAAACACCACGTTCTCACCCTTCTTAAACGCGCCGCTCCGCACAAGCCCCAGCAGCCCGGCAAAGGCCTTACCGGTATACACAGGATCAAGAATCAGCCCCTCCAGCTGCGCGGCCAGAACCACCGCCTCCCACGTGTGCTCAGCCGGAACACCATAACCCGCGCCGACATAATCGCTGTTCACGATAATATCCTTAGCCGCAACCGCCGCAACGCCAAGGAATTCCGCGATTTTACCCGCCTCATCCGCCACTTTTGGGATCTGCACCGCCTCCGGCTGGCGCACACTAATACCAACCAGATTCACCTGGGTGCTAAAGGCTTTAAACCCGGCGGCAAGCCCGGCGTGCGTGCCGCTGCTGCCGCTCGCGACCACCACATGGTCTATTTTCAGCTGCTGCTCCACCGCTTGATTCGCAAGTTCCAGCGCCGCGTGCACATACCCCAGCGCCCCGACAACGTTTGAGCCGCCACCGGGGATGATATAGGGCTTTTTGCCCAAGGCCTTCAGCTTTTCCGCCTCAATCGCCATTTCCTTGTTCATATCCGTGCCGCCCGCAACAAAGCGCACGGCCTTAATACCAAACAGATGATCCAGCAGCACGTTGCCGGTCACTTCAAAATTCGCGGCCGTATCCTTAATCCGCCGCTCTAAAATCGCATAGGTGGGCAAACCGAGTTTAGACGCCGCCGCAACCGTTTGCCGCACATGGTTTGATTGCACCGCGCCTTGGGTGATAATCGCGTCCGCGCCCTGCGCCAGCGCCTCACCCAGCAGGTATTCCAATTTCCGCACTTTATTCCCGCCGCCGCCCATGCCGGTTAAATCGTCCCGTTTCACCCAGACGTTCACGCCGCCCAGATACGCCGACAGGCGGTCTAGTTTTTCGAGTGGGGTTGGCAGAGTTGTAAGAACAGCACGGGGAAAGCGCGTCAGCAGCATGAGAATACCTGTTTTCGAGTGATATAACGTACAGATAACAGGAAAAATAGGGATTGTCAAATCTATATATAAATGATATGTAATATACCATATCATATAAACATGGATTTGGATATGGTTTTACACGTACAATCGATTACCGATGCAACCGTTGCCGAAGAAAACTTTCGCAAGCATCTCAATAGATTATATCCCATTACACAAAAGCTTGCCGCGCTTTTGGGTCTGGAAGACGAGGAATTTTCTCGCTTTCACGAGATGCCCTTCGCCAGTGCTATTTTTGATAGCCCGATTATTGGTCAATTGCCGCCGCGTGTGGCAGAGCGCAGCTTTAAAACCTACCCCATGCTGGGCTATATTGCCGGGATTATCGCTGATAGCTACGACCGGTTAAAAGAAGAAAATTCAGAAGCAGATGATGAGCAATTGTTAATAGCAGCCATACAGCAAGATTTAGACGGCAAAGTCCTCGTCGGCCCAACAACGGGCAGCTTTGGCATTGGGCTTTATGTCATTGCCAAAATGCTGCGTGGAGAGAAATTCAAATTAAACGATAGGCCTTTGAATGTCAACGCAGTAGCGGTTATTGCCCCACAAAAAAAGGACGCACCAAAAAATACTCTCCATGAAATGGCTATCGATAAAGCCCAAGTTCTTCTGAGGCTTCACCAAGAGCAGGGATTTTTTGAATGCGGAACTACACCGCCAGTATATAGAAGCAGAGCGGATCGCATTCAAAAAGCGAGCGATATCGTTGTAAGTCTCGATGGACGCGGCATTTTCACCCCGACCAATCCCTCCAGAATAGAAGATATAATACCTTTAATTACCAGTCTTGTCGGTGAAACTGAGCACTGGCACGATATCCCTTTAGATAATCAGAAGCAGCTTACCTATTTAGGTGTGGTGCCTAAAACTGAAACTCTAGAAAGCGGCGCAATAAGAGAATATCTTGAAATTATTAGGCCTTTTGGCGATGGCATCCTTGGATCCGCCATGTCAATTGACGAGTCTGTTGCCGCCTATGCAAAGAAATATCCAAACAAAAAAATAAACATTCGTTTTCCCATGTCCGCCGGGCCCGGCGCAGTGGGGTTGCAGTATGTCATCGAAACAAGGGAATTAGAAAACGTTCGAGTAACAGCAACACCAGACCCCAACAACAACACCTGGGTAAAGTATTTTACGGAGTACCCAGTAGATAAACATCCGGTGATAAATCGCTATACTAAAGGCAGCACATTAAACCTTGAGGGTGACACAGCACCAACCAGCAACGGGATGGGATCAAATGCGGACGTAAACAATCCCTCGTCGTTTATCACCGCCAAAGGACTCGAAAACGATACCTTTAATTTTGAATTTTCAACCGATGTCATGCGCATGCTCGCCCGCCCTATCCACGCTGTGGATGTTTTAGCCGGTGATACGCTTGCACGCGCCGCCACGTATCCGGAGGTCAGTGCCGGAATTTTAAAAAATGAGAAGCTCGCTCTTAAGGTTAGGTTAGCGTTACTAGAAAACGCGCAGGAATTGTATGCTGCCGCTGACGGAACCCCCCTACCCGAACTCGCCTCGGCAACGCCCCTCGCGGCGCTGCTGTGCAAACATATTGAATCCTTAGAAACACAAGCGGAAATCGAATCATTTGCAACCCGTGCTGCCGCTGTTCTCCGCCATGGCAGCATTTCAGAGGAGACTTTCACCATGCTTGCAACGCGCGGTGATCCGCGCAAAGATGATAGCGTTCAAGATGTGTGGTCTGAATTGGAAAACCTTGCCGACATTCAAGGACAAACACGGGACGGCGACAACAAGACGGCGGTGTTTGTCCGTGCGCTGCGCGCTGCCTTTGGACTGTCTTTAGAGGCGCTGCCTAAGCCATTGCGCACGCCCGATGCTGATAAAGAAATAGTCGTTATTCAGGAAACAGGCTACAATGCCCCGGCTATGTTTGATCAAGCACAAGAGTCTGCTCAGCGGAAGGCGCAGTTAGAGGCGCTATTCTCTCAATCTCAACTTCAACGGGCATGACACCACTCCCCCCCACCCCTGCGGTTGATATCGCCCTCATCGGCGTCGGGGCAGCGGGAGCGCTGGTGTTTATTAATCTTGTGCAGCACAGCGCCCATCCGCGCCGAGTTGCGCTCATTGACACCGCCGCAGAACCCGCCCTCGGTGTTGCCTACAGCACCCCGCACCCGGAGCATCTCCTCAATGTGCGCGCCGATTGCATGGGGGCGCTGGCGGGACAGCCGCGGCATTTTTTTGATTGGCTGCATACGCCCGCTGGCCTCGCGGCACGCACGGCGCTGAATCTCAGTATTCCGCTTACGGAAAACGCCTTCCTGCCCCGTCGTCTGTACGGCGCATACCTCCGTTATCTCTACTCGGATGCGCGGCAGACAGCCTTAAAAAAAGGCTGGCAGCTGGTTGAACACCGCGACAACGTTACAAACCTAACACCAACCGAGAATGGTCACACGCTCCCCCTTGAAAGCGGCGCAACGCTAACCGCCGTTGATACCGTGCTGGCGCTGGGTAACGCGCTCAGCCGCCCGGACAGCGCCGCCCTGCCCCATGTATACACCAAACCGTGGCAAGCCGATATCGCCCGCCTCTCGGCTGAGCCGCCTGCCGCGCATCCGGTTGTGCTCATCGGCGCGGGGCTGACGGCGATGGACATGCTGCTGAGCTTGCAGCGCCACCAATGGCCGCACGGCATCGTGCTCGTCTCGCGTCATGGCGCGTTACCACACGGGCATTTGCCCGATGCGCGGATGGTGAGTACGCCGCTCTTGGCTTTTGAAGACGTTGCGGGAAAAAGACTGTCTGCCGTGTTGCAGCAGCTGCGGCGGGTTGTGCGTGCCGGGCATCCTTGGCAACACGCGCTGGATAGCATCCGCCCCTACACTGCCCGGCTGTGGCAATCGCTTTCGGCAAAAGACCAGCAGCGACTACTGGGCAAATATTTTAATCTCTGGGGCACGCATCGCCATCGCCTCGGTGCGCCGCCCGCGGACAGTATCAATGAGCTGCTGCGCAGCGGCCAAGTACAGACGCGCAAAGCCGCTTACAAAAAAACAGAAATAAGCGCAGCCGGTCAGCTCAACGTGTATCTCTCCGATAGCGACGCGCCGCTCTACGCCAGCGCCGTGTTTGATTGCCGGGGGCTGGGTTTATCGCCCCGCGCCCATCCGCTGCTGGCGCGGCTTACGGAAAGCGGCACGCTCCATGCCCATGAAAGCGGCGCGGGCATTAGGCCGCTGCATGATTTTCTGCTGCATCAGAACGGCGCAAGCCGCGTGTTCGGTATCGGCAGCATGCTGGTGGGCGCGTATTTTGAAAGCATCGCCATGCCCGAACTGCGCACGCAAGCGCAGCAGATTGCCCAAGCCCTTCTTGGCGTGGGCGCGGCTGAGTACTTAGACACCACCCTCGATTACACCATTTAACTCGACATTTTTGCGGGCAACTGGCACACACCCTCCATGCTTCTTGCTGCGCATAATCTTGGCAAAACCTATGGCCGCCGCCCCGTCCTGCATGACGTGTCGTTAGAGGTGCGTGCGGGTGAGGCTGTCGCCCTGATGGGGCCCAACGGCGCGGGAAAAACCACCTGTTTTTACATCATTTCCGGGCTGATTAGCGCCGACCGGGGCAGCATCAGCCTCGGGGATAAAGACATCTCCCGCCTGCCAATGTATCGCCGCGCACGACTTGGGATTGGCTATCTGCCGCAGGAGGCCTCTATCTTTCGCGGTATGACCGCCGGGGAGAATATCGATGCGCTGTTAGAGCTGCGAGAGAAAAGCCCGGCACGGCGGAAGGCGCAGCTCGAAGAGCTTTTGGAAGAATTCGCCATCACCCATGTGCGCGACACGCCCGCGCTGGCGCTCTCAGGCGGTGAGCGGCGACGGGTCGAGATTGCCCGCGCGTTGGCGCTCCGCCCCACCTTTATGCTGTTGGATGAGCCGCTGGCAGGGATTGACCCGATTGCGGTGTCGGAAATTCGCAATCTCGTGGGACAGTTAAAAAAACGCGGTATTGGTGTGCTGATTACCGACCACAACGTGCGGGAAACGCTGGATATCGTTGACAGGGGCTATATCCTTCATGATGGGCGCGTGCTAATGCACGGAACACCAGCGGAAATTATTGAGCATCCTGATGTCAGGCGAGTGTATTTAGGGCAGGGTTTTCGGGCTTAGCCAGCCTTATCATTTATCATATACCTTACTGCGATGACCAATCCGCACAACCAACACAATAAGAGCGTCATCTTCAATCCGGCACACAATGCGGTAATCGCCCACGCGATAGCGCCACAGCCCCTTTTTATCGCTGGTCAAGGCCTTACCAAATCGGCGCGGACTATCCGCTACTGCTATTCTTTTACGCAAATAATCAATAACATCTCGCGCAGCAGATGCGCCGAGCTTGCGCAGTTCTTTTAACGCCTGCTCATCCCATTCAATCCGCCAGGCCAAGGAACGCCTCTGCCTCTTTCATGGAAACACGGCGGCCAGGTTTTTCAAGACGTCGCTGTGCGATATAGCGGTCTTCCATGTCCTCTAGGTAACGCAAAATAGCTTCCCGCGCGTAAAATGTCTTCGTGCGCCCTGTTTCTTTGGCAAGAGCGGCAAGGCGGGTTTCAATATCGGCGGGCAATCGGACAGCAAGCATAATACAACTTTCGGTGCTATACATGTATAGCATAAACATTTACTATGAGCAAGCTATTGTTTTCTCCCCGCCAGTATCTCCGCAACCACCCCCGGATCGGCCAGCGTCGAGGTATCCCCCAGCTGCCCCTCTTCGCCATGGACAATTTTGCGCAAAATCCGCCGCATGATTTTCCCCGAACGGGTTTTCGGCAGACCAGACACAAACTGAATCCGCTCCGGCGTTGCAATCGCGCCGATATCATGGCGCACCTCATCTTTAAGCGTCTTTTCCAGCGCCGCATCGCCCTGAAAACCCGCTTTAAGCACCACAAAACAATAAATCCCCTCGCCCTTAATCGGGTGCGGCATGCCG
>JAJTHO010000006.1 GCA_021297975.1 Alphaproteobacteria bacterium | reverse complement strand
ATCGGCCGCAGCCACAATTAAAACGGCGTCAGGGTCAGTCTCGGCGGCTATTAAGGCCGCAACAGCAACTGCGGGCGCGGTGTTTTTGGGTGATGGCTCCAGAACAAGCCGCGCCGCAATATCCAGTTGCCGCAATTGCTCCGCCACAGCAAAGCGATAGCTATCGTTGCTGATGACCATCGGCACGGAAAATGTATCATTGCCCATAAAGCGCCGTGCCGTTTGTTGCAGCAGCGTTTCAGCGCCGGTTAAGGCGAGCAGCTGTTTCGGGTAATCCTGGCGCGATAATGGCCACAGGCGGCTGCCCGTGCCGCCGCAGAGAATAACGGGGATGAGGGTGCGTGCGGTTGTTTTGGCTTTAGGCGGCATGGTGGTGTGTCCCGATAATGGTATCTTGGCGCGCTTCCCAACTCAGCGCGGTTTTCACAATATGGTCAAGATTGGCGTGTTTTGGTGCCCAGCCTAGAGCGCTCCGCAAGGCGGTGTTGTCGGCGACAAGCTGCGGCGGATCGCCCGCCCGGCGGGGGGCAAGGGCTGCGGGAACCGCATGGCCGCTAACACGGCGCACCGATTCAACCACCTCGCGCACGCTATAACCCATACCATAACCGCAATTAAACAGCGCGTGCTGGTTGCCCAAAAGCATGTATTCGAGCACCGAAACATGCGCATCGGCCAAATCCGACACATGGATATAATCGCGCACACAGGTTCCGTCGGGTGTGGGGTAATCATCGCCAAAAAGCTGCATCCCGGCGCGCTTGCCGCTAACAACTTCGGCGGCAACCTTAATCAGATGGGTTGCTTCCGGCGTGGCTTGGCCGGTGCGGCCTTCGGGGTCTGCACCCGCCACATTAAAATAGCGCAGCACACCGCTTAAAAAGCCACTGGCGGCGGCAAAATCGCGCAGCATAAATTCCGAGGCTAATTTCGAGCGGCCATACGGGTTAATCGGCATCAGTGCGGCGGTTTCAGGAATCGGAACAACAGCCGCATCGCCATACACAGCGGCGGTTGAGGAGAATAAAAAGGCCTTAACCTCAGCCGCTGCCGCCGCCTGCATCAGCCGCCACGTTGCCGCCGTATTGTTATTGTAATATTTCGCCGGGTCGCGCACCGATTCCGGCACGACAATGGAGCCAGCAAAATGCACAATCGCCTGCGGCTTAACCTGCGCCAGAATTGCCGGCATGGCGCTCATATCGCCAATATCCGCCTCCATCAGCGGCACGTCTTTAGGCACAAGCGCCCGACGCCCGGTGACAAGATTATCCACCACAACCGGCTGCCAGCCGCGCTGTTTAAACGCTAACACCGCGTGGCTGCCAATATAGCCAGCACCGCCTGTTATCAAAATCTGCTTCGTTGTCATGTGCTGTGCTTTAACCCATTCATATAGCGCGAGAGAAGCTAATTTTTATCGGGTACTTTTTCATCGTGCCCATCTGCAGTAACTAGGCGCCGCCCCCAAGCCTGCACCAGTTCCTCTTGTTTTTTATGGTTTTTAGCAATATCGGATTCAATGCCGCGCAAAATAAAGCCCCGAATAAGCGTTGGCAATGCAAATAGAATACCCCAGCCAAACGCCGCTGCGCCGTAAATTTGCAGCCAATTCTCCATGCTTTCAAGCGCCGGCATACCGGAATTTATATTCTGTCCTAGTGGGAGCACTTCTAGGATAACGGGTATAAGTCCAGCCATGTTCATAATGATAACGGTGTAAGCCGCAGATTTACTAGGACGTCTATCCCAAACCCACGCGGCAACCGACGGCAACGTGCCTATCAGACTAAACACAAACGCCGGCAAAGAAATGAACATCATGGAAAGCAGCAGAAAACCATAAAAAATCTTTATCAGACCTTGATTATTCCTGGCCTTTGGCGCGCCCGGAACCGTTTTCTTAGTTTTTTCTGGTGTTGCAGCGGACATCACTATGACTGCACCGCTAAAAGTAAGCCGCCAAAAACCATGGCTACATAGGGGCTGATAGTATCAACGCGCCGCTGGACACTCTTATCTAAATCTTTTATGTTATTTTTTAGTTTCTTGTTTTCTTCCCCCAAGGCAACAAATTCTTTGCGCGCTCTGGCAAATTCCAACAAATCTTCTTTGCGCTCTTCGTTATCATCAATAATTTTCAAAACATCACCAAGACGTCCAGTTCTGCAGGCCTCACTCAGCGCGTTCTTAATGCGCTCACGGCGTTTTTCATTGTGATAGCTATCGATGGCGGGTTGCAAGACACCTTGCATTGAGAGGCAAAGCGCGGGGTAATCGCGGTTGCCATTTTTGCTGTTGACTGAATGCAGTATTTTGAGCGCCGCAACACCCGCCAGCCATGGGTGCTTACTATCGCCCAAAAGATAAAGATTCTCATCCGTTACATAGTCGCCATGCGCCGCTAAAAAGGCAGCAATATGCCTGTCTACTGGTGATGTAATCCGGCTGGTTGATTGCGTGTATTTCTCAAGCGCCGGCAGCAAATCCGCCGGGTCACGCACTGCCGCATCAAAAACCAACGGACTCATACAAGCAGAGTCTTGGTTTAGCTCATACACACACCGTTCAAAGCCATAGCCAAACATGGGATTGGCGATAAACCCGGTGAGTTTCTCAAGAATTTTATTCAGCCGTATCCAATCAGGCTGCAACTTTGGCTGCGCTTTCAGCCAATTGGTGGCCAAACGATGCCGCAGTATATCCACGCAAAACTGGCGCTTCGTCATATCCGTGCCTGCGGCGATGAACAAAGGCCCCAGCCCTTCTGGTTGCATGCCGCTGCCTTGGTAAAATAACGGCGCGGCTGGACACAATGCTGTCAAGCCAAAAGCACTAATGACGTTTATATTCTCGCCGCCCCGCCGCCCATTGGAAAGTGCCACTTTAAGCGCTTCGTTGACAATTTCCGCATCCATGCTGCGTTTCAACCAATTTTTGAAACTGGGGTTTTGCATGGTTTCAACCGATGTGGCCGGCTCGCGCCCCATGGCATAGACAATGCCCGGCAACGTAAAGTGTTCTTTACCGCCAAAAAAATAGCCACGCCCAGAGCGTTTGACTGTTTTTCCCCGACGGGTCTGTATTTTTTGCCCATTCAGCCATGAATCTGCCTCAGATAAGGTTAACCGCGCATCAAGTTCATCGTTTAAGACACCCTTGAGAAACTCTGTCATAGTCGGATTGAAGCGAAACGAGCCCGCAAGCGCATTAAAACTGCCCTGCATAATTTTGCGTGCGTGCAAATCAGCTTGCTGCGCGCTTGTGCTGAAATCCTGTCCGGTGAGTAATTGGATAGCGATAGCGCCTAAATTGTAGAGGTCATCGCCAAAGCTGCCCTCCCCTTTTGCCAGCGGCTCTGTCGCGGCCATTTCAATTGTTTCAACACCGGGCGTAATCCGCCAGCCCGGCGGGCTCATAAAGCACTCGCCGAGCATCACCGCATTGCGGTTAATATCGGTGTAGAAAAGATTATTGGGCGTGATGGCGCGATGCGGGAAACCAAGACTCTGTAAATCAAGCAGCGCCGATATCGCCGGACGAATGAGCATATCGCGCACATCCGATTCATTCCAACGAGCTTGTTCACTCTCGCGCCCCGTAAAAACCGGGGGGCCGGGCGCATTAGTTACCACATAAAAATGGCTTGAGCCGTTGTTTGTTTTACCGCTCTGCCAATGAATGGGGCGCACAAGAAAGGGGCATTTAAGATTTTTAAGATTACTAAATACCCGAAAACGCGGCGCAACGGCGCGATCCACGATATAGGCAAAAACGCTGCGGTTGTTGTTTTTAATATCGATTGCTTCGCAGGCGTTAATCGTTTTAAAGCAATAGTTTTCCACTATTCTTTCGGGCAAAACTGTATATTGCCCATCAAGCGTTATACCTTGGGCAGCAGTGGGGCTCGCGGTTTTAAGTTGTTCTGCCACAGCCTTTTTACAACAGCATGAAAGCCCTAAAATACTCTTAAAGCATCCCCTAAAGCGCGCGTAAAACCATTGCGATTAGTGGTATATCTGTTAGGGGTAATGCGTGCCAAATGCCCTAATCCCCTTAAAACTGTCGCATCCCCGCGTGCTGTGTTATTTTATCGCCCAGTTTTTCAGTGCTTTTAACGATAATGCCTTCAAAATGGTTATTTCTCTGGCTGCGCTTTCTGTGCAACACGGGCAAACTGGGGAGTCGGCGGCGTATTTATCCCTAACCAGCGCCGTTTTTATCCTGCCGTTTCTGTTTTTTAGCGGTTATGCCGGTTATCTCGCGGATAGATACCGCAAAGATTACGTGCTGATGTTCAGCAAATCCTTTGAAATTGTGGCAATGTTTCTCGCGCTGCTGGTATTCATGGATGACAGCCATTTGCAGCTTTTACTGGTCACGCTGTTTCTTATGGCCACGCATTCCGCGTTTTTCAGCCCGTCGAAATACGGGATTGTTCCGGAAGTTTTGCGCGGCGACGATGTGGCGAAAGCCAATGGCTACCTCACCATGACAACCTATCTCGCCATTATTGGCGGCACCATGTTTGGCGGGTTTTTGTGGCAGTATTATGCCCATGACCACACCGTTATTGGTCTTATCCTTCTTGCCATTGCTATTGTGGGCACCTTGTTTGTTTACGTTGTGCCGAAAGCGCCCAAAAGCGCTAGCACGGCGGCATTTCATCCGAATCCGCTGCATGAAATCAAAAAAGGTCTCCCGCTGATTTGGGGCGCGCCGCGCTTAAAAGGGGCGCTGGTGGGTAGTGTCGCGTTTTGGCTTTTGGCATCCTTGATGTACCTTACGGTTTTAGTGTACGGCAAAAACGTGCTGCATGTCTCGGAAACGAAGGCCAGCGCGCTGTTTGCGCTCACGGCGATTGGTATCGGTGCGGGTGCGCTTTGGGCGGGGCATTTGTCCAAGGGGCGCGACCGGCTGAACCTTGTGGTGTATGGGCTTATTATTCTTACCCTTAGCCAGCTTATTCTTGGCAGTTTCCCTTTTGGCTATTGGATTTCCTTAGGATTTATGGCGCTGCTCGGCTTTGGCGCGGGGCTGTTTTTGTTGCCCCTTGTTACGATTTTAACCCGCGAAGCGCCCGCCGATAAGCGCGGCCAGGTGATGGCTACCAGCAATTTTATTGATATGGCGGCGGTGCTGTTATCCTCGCTGTTGTTCTGGTTACTCCACGGCGTAGCTGGGCTGGATGGGCGCGAGATTATCTTGGTGGTGGGCGTTGGCTGCGCACTAGGGTTTATTGCTATGCTGTGGGTTGTGCCCATGCTTTGGCGCGGCGCGCTGATACAACTGTTACGCGGCGTAGGACTACGCCGCATCGTTAAAAAACGTTAGGAAAGGAACCTTTATGAAAAACCCGATGCAACAAATCATGAAGCAGGCGCAGGCCATGCAGCAGAAAATGATGGAAGCGCAAGGCGAGCTGGAAAAAACCGAAACGGAAGGGGCTGCGGGCGGCGGCATGGTGAAAGTGACCGTTAACGGCAAGATGCAGATTCGCCGGGTGCAGATCGATGCAACGCTGCTCAATGCTGATGATAAAGAAATGCTGGAAGACCTGATTGTGGCGGCCTGCCGCGACGCGCAGGAAAAGGCGGAGGCCGCATCCGCTGCCAAAATGTCTAGCCTGACGGCTGGCCTGCCCTTGCCGCCGGGGTTTAAATTTTAATGCAGCAGGATAACAGCCCGCTTCCCGCGCTTTTGAAGATACTGGCAAAACTGCCGGGTGTTGGGGCGCGCTCATCACGCCGTCTCGCGCTGCATCTTTTGAAACGAAAAGACGCGGTGCTTTACCCGTTGATTGATGCGCTCAGCACGGCGGCAACGGATGTTGTTTCCTGCCGTGAATGCGGCAATCTCGATACTGTTGACCCCTGCGGACTCTGCACTGACCCGCGCCGCGCCACGCAGCAGCTTTGCGTTGTCGCGGATGTCGCGGATTTATGGGCGCTGGAGCGCGGCGGCAGCTTTAAGGGGCGGTATCATGTGCTGGGCGGGTTATTATCGGCGCTGGATGGGGTAACGCCCGAACAATTGCGCCTTGATGCGCTGGTCAGCCGGGTTAAGGCTCTTGGTATTACCGAGGTTATCCTCGCGCTCAACGGCACAATGGACGGGCAAAGCACCGCCTTTTATGTGGGCGATAAGCTCGCACCCTTGGGGGTTAAAACCACCCGGCTGGCGTTTGGCATTCCTATTGGCGGCGAGCTGGATTATCTCGATGATTCCACCGTTTCAACGGCAATGGCGGCGCGGCAATTATTATAGAATGGTATGGAGCGCCAGCGATGCTGGCGCAGTGCTCCCGCCCGGCGGCGAAGCCGCCTGGGGACGGGGCGGGAGCGCTCTCTTTTTTGTATTATTGGAAGAGCTTTGCCAGTGCCCACTGCTTACGATTTTTCCACGCGCCGCGATGATAAGCGTCGCTGGCGAGCAGCGGCAACACGGACGTTGCCTCAGCATACACCATCTGCTCATAGGTGATATCAACCTTGCCCCATGAGCAGGCTTCTTTCAACGTGGAGCTGCTGCACGCGCCGTCGCGCACATCGGCCACGGTCACCTGAATCGCATATTTGTGCATCGGCACATCGTAGCCAAGGATTTCGGCGCAGACCACGGTATCCTGCGCAAAGTTTTTTGGCACGCCGCCGCCAATCATGAGCAAACCGGTTACGCCGCAATGCACTTTAATATCGGTGATTTCGCGGAAATCGGCAACAGAATCGATGCTGACGTAGGGTTTCTTCGCCTTAATCCGTTCCACCTGATGCTTTACGAGGCCAAAACCGGCGCTGGAATCGCTGAACGCGGGGCAGAAAATCGGCACGTTGTGCTCATAGGCAAGCCGCACCAAGGAGTTCGCCTTTTTGCCGTGTTTCACGAGATACGCGCCCATGGCCTTGATAAACGAGCGGCTGGAATGCGCGCCCGGCTCTAGGCTGTCGGCAATTTCGCCGAGGGTGTGGTCGGTTTGCTGCAATTCTTCTTCGTCGATGTAAGTGTCGTAAATCCGGTCGATGTAGTTATCGCGCAGCTCGCGGTCATCGATGAACGGCGTGCCTTGGTAATGCTTAAAGCCCAGCCCTTCAAAGAAATCCATGTCCACAATCGATGCGCCGGTTGCCACAATCGCATCCACCATGTTGTTTTTCACGAGTTCGGCGTATAAATCCATGCAGCCGCCCGCCGACGTGGAGCCGGCCAGTGTCAAGATAACGGCGCATTCCTTATCGCCGAGCATTTTGTTGTAAATGTCGGTTGCCTTGGCCAAATCGCGCGATGTGAACGACATTTTGCGCATGGCGTCCACAATCGGGCGGGCATCAAAGCTGGTGATGTCGATGTGCTCAACCGGTGTGCTGAGCAGCTCTTGTTTCAGCGACGATTTTGGGGTCGGGACAGCAGCAGTTTTCATCAACAATTTCCTTCGATAAGTTCAACGGTGAGGTAGTCTTTATAGCCATTAAAGCCGGTGCGCAGCGATTCGCTGTACGCGCCCATCTGGCTGATTTCGATGTAATCGCCGTCGCGGACATCAACAGGCAGATAGAAAGGCCCGTCCATCATATCCAGCGAATCACAGGTGGGCCCGGCAAAGCGAAACGCTTGCAGTTCCTTGGAAACGGCGCTGCCATCACTGCGGATAACGCGGCAGGGATAGCGGAATTGCACGCTTTTTCCGGCATCAAACAGACCACCATAGGTGCCGTCGTTAATATACAGCACGTCGTTTTTGCGCAAATCCACCTGCACAACAAGGCTGGCGGCGCTGGCAACGAGGGCGCGCCCCGGCTCACAGAAACGCTCCAGCCCCATCAGGCCGTTTTCGATGAACGCATTATTGATGACTTGCATAAACGCGCCAAGGGGCGGCGGCGTCATGCCGGGATAGGTGACGGGGAAACCGCCGCCGATGTCAATAGCGTCAACCACAACGCCGCTCGTGCGAATAACGCTTGCGGCATAGCTAATCGCTTCGCGGTAGGCCGCTGTGTCCATGCATTGAGAACCGACGTGGAAGGTGACGCCGAGACGCTGCGCCGCCGGACGAGCCGCTTTAAGCAACGCCACCGCCTCATCAAAATCCGCGCCAAATTTACGCGACAAATCAATCATCGATTTGGACGCATGGGGCAGCGCGAGGCGCACAAACAGGGATACATCCCCGGCATTGCCGCTGGCGGCTTGAATTTTGGCAAGGCTTGCCGCGCAGTCAATCGCAAAGGTGCGCACAGCGTATTTGCTGTAGGCCTCAGCGGCGGTTGCGGCTGAGATAACCGGATGCATGAAAAACAGGTTGGCTTTCGGCGCAAGGCGGCGCACGAGTTTCGCCTCATCGAGTGATGCCACGTCAAAATGACGCACGCCGCTGCGCACCAAGGTTTGCAGCATTTTGCGGCCAGGGTTCACCTTCACGGCATAAAGCACCGTACCGTCAAACTGCTGCTGAAACGCAGCCGCCGCGCGGGCGGCCTCATTGTAGCGCATGATGTAGGTGGGGACGGATGGTTGCAACGCCGCAATCAGAGCGTCTGCGCTGGTTCCGGGCGCTGTGGTGCGCCCCATCGGCAGGGCATTTGCCTGCGCCGATTTGCGCGCGAGTTTAGCCAGCGAGCGAGATGTCAATGATGTGTTTGAAAATGGCTGCATGCCGAATCCCCTCTGCTAAAACATAACCTTGACTTTGACGGGTTCTAACCGCCAATGAGAAAGTACGTCGTAGCATAACCAAGAGAGGCCATAGGCACGTGCGTAGTGATATAACTATAACTCAATTCGATTTTTGTGCAAGGTTTTTTTCGGTTCAAACGAAATTTTTTACGGCGTCATCCCTCGTTCTGCAAAACCAAAGGTTTTGCGAAATCGAAGGATCTCCCATCGAATAACAAGGAGATTCCTCGGCGGCGCAAACCCTAGCGGGTTTGCTAGCTCGGAATGACGTCATCGCCTTAATAATCAAGACTATTCCGTCATATAGCGATAACGGTGCATTACCCCGCCGGAGGGAGAATAGGCCGTGGTGGAATTGCTTACATAGGTTGTTGTTTCACCCGAAAAAACCCTGAGGCGCGATTGCTGGCGGCGCTGCTCCATGATAGCGGCAGCCTGCTGTTGGGCTGGCGGCACGGCTGCTGCGCGCGCCCGGTTCACTGGTTTTGCGAGCGCCGCTTGCTGGCGATTTTCGCTTGAGGTGCTGGACGCCGTGGTCGGCTCACCCTTCCCGCTGCTCGCAACAGCGGTCTCGCCCTCGCCCTGCTTGCGGTTAAAGCCGCGCCAGCGCGCCAAAACCTTATCCCGATAGCGCACATGAAAGGAATCGGTGCGGGAATGATAGTTACCAATGGCTTTTACCCAGCTGTTGTTTTCATCATAGAGCCGCCGCATAAAGCTGGCGGCATAGTTGACATTGGTTTGCGGATCGAAGGCTTCGTCTAAATTTTCAAAAGCGCCTTTATGATGATGCAGATTCACCTGCATACAGCCCACATCGATATTCTTAACGCCTTTTTTCTGGATTTTTTCAACCTCTGCAATGGCCTCTGCTTTGGTATCAAAAAAGCGCCCGCGCCCTTCGGCCATAACCGTCCACGGCCAGGCAATGGCCGCTTTGGTGATGGGGTGTTGCCGCCCGGATTCGGTCATCGCAATCGCCTCTAAGAGGCGGGAAGGCAGGCGCTGTGTGTATTCTGCAACCGTTATTGCCCGGTGACAGACCAGCAAGGGGTCTGCGGCCTGATTCGCCTCACGCGCAGTGTAGACGAGCGGCGCCGCCGCCGACGGCATGGCCAGCGGCAAATAAACGGATAGCGCGAGTAGAAATCGCTTCATAACAACACATCAACTATCATAGTGCAATAAAGATACCAACTGCTTAATTTTTCATGAAACCGCCTTCGTGGGAGAGCGTTGCAACAACCTATTTAAATATGCAAGTTTCGCTGGTGTTTTGTCGCACAGTGCTCTAAAAGCCACAGTAACAAAAACACGCTCAGGGAGACATCATGCCGCACGATATTCTCATCGTTGATGACGAGCTCGATATTCGCACGCAATTACAAGGCATTTTCAGCGATGAAGGCTATGATACCCGCAGTGCGGCAAACAGCGACGAGACAACCGCCGCGATTCGCGATCGCCTGCCCTCGCTCGTGATTCTGGATATTTGGCTGCAAAAAAGCCAGATGGACGGCCTCGATTTACTGGTTGCGATTAAGCGCGACCACCCGAATTTGCCTGTCATTATGATTTCCGGACACGGCACGATTGAAACAGCCGTGAACGCCCTCAAAAAAGGCGCGTATGACTTTATTGAAAAGCCGTTTAAGACCGACCGCCTTTTGAATCTTGTCCAGCGCGCGCTGGAAACAGCGCAATTAAAGCGCGAGAACGCCGAACTGAAACAACGCTCAGCCTTTGATTTTGAGCTTATCGGCCAATCGCCCGCGATTCAAAACCTGCGCTCACAGATTGAAAAAGTGGCGCAAACCAACAGCCGCGTGATGATTACCGGTTCTGCCGGAAGCGGCAAGGAAACCATCGCCCGCCTGATTCACAGCAAGTCCAAACGCGCCAAGGGCAATTTTGTTATCGTCAATTGCGCGCTGATGACGCCGGATAAATTAGAGCTGGAACTGTTCGGCACCGAGCCCGGCTATATCCAAGGCCAGCCGCGCAAAATTGGCCTGTTTGAACAGGCGCACAAGGGCACGCTGCTCCTTGATGAAATCTCTGATATGCCGCGCGAGACGCAAGGCAAGATTATTCGCGTGCTGCTGGAACAAAAATTCACCCGATTGGGCAGTGAGAACCCGGTGGAAGTGGACGTGCGGGTTATTGCCAGCAGCAGCAAAGATCTTAAGATTGAAATGGCGGAAAAGCGCCTGCGTGAAGACCTGTATTACCGCGTCAGTGTCGTGCCCATCAGTGTGCCGCCGCTCAAAGAGCGCCGCGAAGACATCAGCAAGCTGTTTCAATATTTCATGAACCGCACGGCAACGGTTGCGGGGCTGCCGCCGCGCCAGCTTTCCGCAGATGCGCTGTCGGTCTTGCAGGGCTATACATGGCCGGGCAACGTGCGCCAGCTCAGGAACGTTGTCGAATGGCTGCTGATCATGGCGCCGGGCAATGGCCGGGATACGATTGCGGCGGAAATGCTGCCCCCTGAAATCAGCAGCGACAACCCGGTGGTGCTGGCTTCCGATAAATCAGAAGAAATCATGGCGCTGCCGCTGCGCGAGGCGCGGGAAAGCTTTGAACGCGAGTATTTACTCGCACAAGTAAACCGTTTTGGCGGCAACATCTCCCGCACCGCCAGCTTTATCGGCATGGAACGCTCAGCGCTGCACCGCAAACTCAAAAGCCTCGGCGTTAACAGCAGCGAGCGGGATGAACGGCGTTTGGTCGCGGTATAACCAATGAAGTGTCCTTTTTGCGGCAATCTGGAAACGCAGGTTAAGGACAGCCGTCCGTCTGATGATGTGACGGCGATACGCAGACGGCGCTTTTGCAGCGAATGCGGGGCGCGGTTCACCACCTTTGAGCGGGTGGAACTGCGGGAACTTCAGGTTAAAAAAGTGAACGGCAAGGTTGAGCCGTTTGAGCGGAATAAAGTGGTGAAAGCCTTACGCTTAGCGCTGCGCAAGCGCCCGTTTGATGAAGAGCGGATTGAAAAAATCACCAGCAACATTGTCCGCCAGCTGGAAAACTTAGGGGATATTGAAATAACCTCCAGCCAGATTGGCGAGGCGATTATGGCAACGCTGGCGGAGCTGGATTCGGTTGCGTATGTGCGTTTTGCCTCGGTGTATCGCGATTTCAGCGAGGCAAAGGATTTCACCCGGTTTTTGGGTGAGATTAATAAGAAGGGTTAGCCCAGCACCAAAACCCCGCGCTGGATGCCGTCCAGGCAGGGTTCTGGCACATGATGGGGCTTTCGCACCTTCATTGAAATTCCAGGCGCGGTGTTGACAACCGCTTGGGTAGGGTTGGTATTGCAACGCGTGTACACACGGAATCGAGGTGCGGAAGGCGCCTGACTTGCTGTCTATGGTAAACCCCCAACGCCTATCTCATGAGCGTGACGCTGTTCAAATTTTACGCCGCGTTACCGCCGCATAAAACAAACGAACAATCACCCACGTCTCATTATGGGTTGGATGCCAAACCCGCACAATTCGTAGTGTACCCGGCGCAATACCGGATGGCACTTTTAGGGATGGTTGCCGCAGCTGTGGTGTTTCAGACCTGCTGCGTCACCGCGCCTATTCATTCTTGTGGTCTGTTCGCGTTCCAGACCGTGAGATATCTCTTATCTTTAACAGTATCAGACTTTTTTGCGGATGCCAATAGGTCGGCGAAAATATTTTCAAACGTTTACCATTTGTTTACAATTAGATAAGCTGGATTTTTTCAAACACAGCGATGCTATCATCACCCAAACGGAAGCGGTTTGAAACCCGCCAGTTATCCGGCATGGCGGCGGCGGCTATCCCGGTCAGCATCGGCAGTGCCCCCTGCCCCAATACTTTAGGCGCGGTGCAGTGTATCCAGCGCTGCACCAGATTTTGTTCCAGCAGCGCCGAGTTGAGCACAGCCCCCGCCTCGACCAGAACAGAGGTGATGCCGCGGGCGGCGAGGTCTTGGAGAATCCATAGCAGGTTTAAGGAGGGGGTAAGGGGTGGGGCATCCGGCATCAGGGGCGTCTCAATAAAAATCGTATGCCGTACCCCTCGCCCCTCACCCCTGCCGTAAACCCATGTCTCTTGTTCACCTTGAAAAATCGGCGCATGAGGCGGCACGCGGCCTTGCCGGTCTAATAAAATCCGCACCGGTGGGCGCGGGCTGTTAACACCATCCCGCAACGTGAGCCGCGCCTCATCTTTAAGCGCCGTTGCGGCGGTGGTGAGAATGGCATCGCTGCGCGCGCGCAGCTGCTGCACATAACGCCGGCTTTCAATACCGGTAATCCATTTGCTATCCCCGTTTTGAAGCGCAATTTTTCCGTCGAGCGAGGTTGCGACTTTCACCGTTACAAAAGGCCGTCCGGCTCCGAGGCGGTGAAAAAATCCCTCGTTCAGCGCCAACGCTTCAGCCTCTAATACCCGCACCGTCACCGCAATACCCGCAGCCGCAAGCCGCGCCAGCCCCGCCCCATTCACCCGCGCATCATCATCCCGGCACGCCGCAACTACACGGGCAACACCCGCCGCTATCAAGGCCTCGGCGCAGGGCGGTGTTTGCCCATGATGACTGCACGGCTCTAGGGTTACATAGGCGGTTGCGCCGCGCGCGGCATCCCCGGCCTGTGCCAGTGCCACTGTTTCCGCGTGCGGCCTGCCGCCCGGCTGGGTGCGCCCCCGTGCCAAAATCGCGCCGTCTTTAACCAGCAGACAGGCAACCGCCGGGTTCGGCCACGTTGTGCCCAAAGCGCCGCGTGCGTATGCAAGCGCCGCCTGCATAAAACGGCTATCCCCCGGCAAGGGGTTGTGATAGGAGACGGGTTCTACAGTCTGAAACATAAGGAGCATTGTTACCATGCTATCGAAATTTCACAAAGTCTTGCTGGGTGTGTCCTTGGGATCATTACTCGGCGCAGGCATTATGTATGTTGTCCTGCCTTCTGCTATCACGCAGCCCATGCCGCAAGAACAAGCCGCAGAAACCAGCGGCAGTGCGCTGATTGGCGGCAGCTTTACCCTCACCAATCAAAACGGCGAGGTTGTAACCGAGCAGACGTTTCTCGGCCAGAACACCTTAGTGTTTTTCGGCTTTAGCATGTGCCCGGATGTGTGCCCGCAGGCGCTGAACAAAGTGACCGAGGCATTGAATGCACTCCCTGCTGAACAGCAAGAAAAAATCACCCCGATTTTTATCAGTGTTGACCCCGAACGCGACACCCCCGAACAGCTGAAAAGCTACCTCGCGCCGCTGCACCCGCGTTTTGTGGGTTTGACCGGCACCGAAGAACAGCTGGCCAGCGTCCGCGCCGCGTATCGCGTCTATGCCGCACGTGCACCCAAAGCCGATGCGCCGGATGGGTATGTGGTTGACCATAGTGCGATTGTGTATTGGATGAACCCTAACGGCCAATTCGTGAAATTCTTTGATTCCGAAGCAACGGCTGCGGAGATAACCCAAGGGCTTGCAGCGGGGCTGTGACGCTTCCGATTCAGGATACAGCGGGTCATTGGGCGCGTTGGCTGGATGATGACGGCTGGGCGCGGCGCATTGTTGAGCCGCAGCCGCAAAGCCCCTTTGCGCCCGGAAGCCGCCTTGTTAAGCTGCTGCGCCGTCAAAACGGCACACCCTTTTTCGCTGAGCTTATCCCCGGCGGTGATCAGCCCAGCCAGGTTTTCGCCGATATTTCTGTGGACGCGGGCGTTGCCCTCGAACAACAATTTGCCGCGCAAAAATACCGTTTGGCGGTGGATGATAGCTTTTTTGGCCGCGAGGGGGGCTTAGGCCAAAACCCGGCCGTTTTTTCCGAAAAAGAGCGGCAGGATTTTAAAGACATTTATGTTCAGGTGTTTGGCATTGAACAGCCGCAGATAAACCGCGCGTTGGCTGAGCGTCACGCGGATAATTGCCTGAAGGCGCCGGAATACCGCAACGTGCTTTTGTATGATGACGCGGGAAACCCCAGCGCGATTGGCTCTGTTGTCAGAGCCGCCAGCGTCAATCTGTTTTATAACATCGCGGTGCATCCGCTGCGGCGGCGGCACGGCATCGGGTTACAGCTGATGCAGCGCCTCCATGCGCTGGCCGCGCCCGACCTGCCCTGTCTGCTCGAATGCAGTTCGGAGCCGTGGCTGCAGTATTTTTATGAAAAAGCGGGGTTTGTATCACTGGCACGGGGCGAGATTTGGGTTTATCCTTAAAAGTGAATGATAGTGCTAAACACCTTCTAATTTAAGAGTGTGGTCATCCTGAGCGGCGCAAAACGGCCACGTTTTGCAAAGTCGAAGGATCTCCCGTCCTGTATGGGGAGATTCCTCGACGGCGCAAAACCTGACGGTTTTGCTGGCTCGGAATGACGACTCTCAAGAAGAATGGATGGTGAGCACGAGCCATTCTTAAGAAAGATATGTTTATTATTATGAGTTTTTCTTTCACCAAAATGCACGGCGCGGGCAATGATTTTGCTATCATCGATGCGCGGGCGCATGACATTGCGCTTGATGCGGCAACGCTGGCAAACCGCCATACCGGCATTGGCGCGGATCAGGTTATTGTGCTGAAAAAAAGCGCGAACGCCGATGCCTTTATGCAGATTTTCAACGCCGATGGTTCGGAAGTGGCCGCCTGCGGCAACGCGAGTCGTTGTGTGGGGCAACTGCTGGCGGCAGAATTGAACGCGGATGAGCTTGTAATAGAAACAAAGGCAGGGCTGCTGGAATGCCGCCGCGATGCGGGCGGGCTGATAACCGTTGATATGGGGCTGGTGCGCTTTGATTGGCGCGAGATTCCGCTGGCATCCCCTCAAGATACCGCCGCGTTGTCGTTTCCGGGTTTACCCCAAGGCATGGCGATTAATGTCGGTAACCCGCATTGCGTGTTTTTTGTGCCCGATGTCGCGGCGATTGATTTGGCGGGCATTGGCGCGGCGCTGGAGCATCACCCGCTGTTTCTTGAGCGCTGCAACATTGAATTTGCGGAAATCACCGCCCCGGATACCGTGCGCGTGCGGGTGTGGGAACGGGGCAGCGGCATTACGCTCGCCTGCGGCACGGGCGCGTGCGCGGTAGGCGTTGCCGCCTTCCGGCGCGGCCTGACTGGGCGGCGGGTGAGCATTGATATGGACGGCGGACGCCTTGCGGTTGAATACCTCAAAGACGGGCATGTTTTGCTATCCGGCCAGACGGCGATTAGCTTTACCGGGGTTTGGCATGGCCACTGAAACCCTCTCGTTTGGTTGCCGCCTCAATATTTTTGAATCGGATATCATGCGCCGGGCGGCGGATGCGGCGGGGATTGAGGACGCGCTGTTGGTTAACACCTGCGCCGTCACGAACGAGGCCGAACGCCAAGGCCGCCAAGCCATTCGCAAGGCCGCGCGCGAAAATCCGGGGCGGCCGATTATCGTTAGCGGCTGCGCTGCGCAGCTCAGACCCGATGCGTTTGCAAGCCTTCCCGGCGTTGTGAAAGTGCTCGGTAACAGTGAAAAACTCTCCCCCGATGCCTACACGCGGGAGGGCAGCATTGTTATCAGCGATATCATGAGCCTCCGCGAGACTGCCGGGCATTTATTGCCCGAAACCATCAGCCACACCCGCGCCTTTGTTGAGATTCAGCAAGGCTGTGATCACCGCTGCACCTTTTGCATCATCCCCTTTGCTCGCGGCAATAACCGCAGCGTGCCGGTGGGGCATATCGTCTCGCAGATTCGCGGCCTGGTGGAGCGCGGGATTAATGAAGTGGTGCTGACGGGGGTTGATATCACCGGTTATGGCGGCGATTTGCCCGGCGCGCCGCCCTTGGGCGATTTAGTGCAGCGCATTTTAAAACTGGTGCCGGAATTGCCGCGCCTGCGGCTGTCGTCGATAGACGTGGCCGAGGTGGATGCGGCGCTGTGGCAGGCTATCGCGGATGAGCCGCGCCTGATGCCGCATCTTCATCTCAGTTTGCAAGCCGGTAATGACCTGATTCTGAAACGCATGAAGCGCCGCCATTCCCGCGCCGAGGCGGTTGCTTTTGCGGCGGAGGCGCGGCGGTTGCGCCCGGATGTGGTGCTGGGTGCGGATTTGATTGCGGGTTTTCCAACGGAAACAGAGGAGCAGTTTCTCGATACGCTAGGGTTGCTGGATGATTGTGACCTCACGTTCCTGCATATCTTCCCCTTTTCCGCCCGCACGGGAACCCCGGCGGCGCGGATGCCGCAGCTGTTAGGGGATGTGCGGCGTGAGCGGGCAGCGCGCCTTCGGGCGAGAGCTTCAGCACGGCAAACCGCGTATTTTTCCAGCTATATAAACCGTGAGGTTGATGTGGTGGTGGAACAAGATAACCTCAGCCACAGCCCGCATTTTGTGCCGATTCGGGTTCAGGGCGCGGCGTTGAAGCCGGGCTCCTTGGTGCGGGTGCGGACGAGCGCGGCAGAAAAAAACTATCTCGTTGCAGAGTGTATCTGAATCCATGTCACAAAACGTCATGCCGAGCGGAGCGGAGCGCAGCCGAGGGATCTCCATCAAGATAATAGGAGATCCCTCCACGCGGCTGCGTAGTCGCAGCCTTGGTCGGGATGACCGAACCATAATAAAAGCATGACTATGTATTACGTTTACATCCTAACAAACACACACAATACTGTACTTTATACTGGAGTTACGCGAAATTTAGAACAACGCCTCGAACAGCATCAACAAGGGACTGCAACCTCGTTTACCAAACGCTATAATCTTCATAAATTAGTTTTTGCCGAAGAAGCGCCGACAGCGGAAGAAGCAATTGCCAGAGAAAAACAAATCAAAAATTGGCGGCGTGATAAAAAAGAACAGCTCATCAATCACATCAATCCAAACTGGACTGATTTACTCCTTTCCGGGTGTCATCCCGAGCGAAGCGTAGCGCAGTCGAGGGATCTCCATCAAGATAACGGGAGATCCCTCCACGCGGCTGCTTTACAGCAGCCTTGGTCGGGATGACGTCACGAAAAAATGATATGCCGTTCGGCTACTATCTTATTAAAAGGATACACACATGAGCTTCTGGACACGCTTAAAAGACGGCCTCGGAAAATCCGCCGCGAAACTATCAACCGGCATCACCGATTTATTTACCAAGCGTAAGCTGGACGCCGCCGCGCTGGAAGAATTCGAAGAGCTGCTGATAACCGCAGACCTCAGCCCGCGTTTGGCGGCGAAACTCACCGAGAAACTGCGTAAAACCCGTTTTGATACGGAAGTATCGGATGAGGAGATAAAGCAGTTTCTCGCAGGCGAGCTCACCACCCTGCTGACGCCCGTGGCAACGCCGCTGCGGCTGGAGGCTGGCCTGCAGATTGTCTTGGTTGTCGGCGTGAACGGCAACGGCAAGACCACCAGCATCGGTAAACTGGCGCACTATTACGCGGGGCTAGGCCGCAGCGTGGGCATTGCCGCGGGGGATACCTTTCGCGCGGCGGCGGTTGAGCAGCTCGCCGTTTGGGCGACACGCGCCAAAGCGCGTTTTTACCCCGGTGACGGCACGAAAGACGCGGCATCCGTGGCCTTCCAATCGGCGGAAAGCGCGGCGCGCGACGGCGTGGATTTGCTGTTTATCGATACCGCCGGGCGGCTGCATAATAAAGAGCACCTTGTTGCCGAACTCGCGAAAATCCGCCGCGTGCTGCTGAAATCCATCCCGGAGGCGGCGATTCAAACCGTGCTGGTGCTGGACGCGACAACCGGGCTGACGGCGCTGTCGCAGGTAGAGGTGTTTAAAGACGCGGCGCAGCTTACGGGGCTGATTGTCACCAAGCTCGACGGCACGGCAAAGGGCGGCATGGTTGCGGCACTGGCCGATGCGTATGGCCTGCCGGTGCACGCGGTGGGTGTGGGTGAAGGGATTGAGGATTTACAGCCATTTGTGGCGAAGGATTTTGCCGAGCGGCTTTGTAGTATTGATGCGGAGTAATATTCAATGGATAACTCATTGATACGCGAACAAATCAATAGATATCTTGAGTCTGCTAATTATAGAGGCAACAAAGATGCTCTTCCGCTTGTTGAAGATAACGATACAAGCCTTACACACTTTCAACACGATATGTTGTCTAAATGTAAAGCACGCCTAAACTCACTGTTACAAAAAAAAATAGCAACTGCTGTTGGTAAAGTTCCTGATATTTACATTGCGTTTAGCAAGGGTGAACTGCTTCAGGCTCACTCAATGCTCTTTGATGATGAAAATTACGCTATTGTAATAAATATCGGCTGTGTGTTTGCAATTCAAAATATGATTGCGGACATGCTGTATCATCACCCTAATGTGATTTGGGATTTAGAGCAACACACGCAAATACCTGAAACACAGCAAGTTTGTGCCGCAATACTTAGTAATGCCGTATTAGATTTCATCTTTTTCCATGAATTAAGTCACATTTTGAATGGCCACCTGCGCTATAAAAAGGAGCTGGCAACACGTTCAAATGATAAGATTATCAAACAAACACTTGAATTTGATGCCGATTCACAGGCTATTGTTTACTTGGTCGGCACTACCCTAGATGCCTATTTTACCGGGAGGCTTAAGGCTACAATTCCTGAATCTAGTTATAACTTGTTATTCGGAAGCTCAGAAAGATTGATTAGCACTATTCAAACAGCAATCTATATTTTTTTGAGGATTTACATTATAGATGACAATACTGAAGATTCAATTATGGTGTTGAGCCACCCTCCATTTGCAATGCGGTTGTTTGGTTGCTTAGACGTAGCCGCTCAAAAATTTTCTATGCATTCGATTATCAGTGATTATCCAATAGAAATAACTACTGGTAACATAGTAAAGAATGTAGAACAGGCATTTCTTAAAATTGGATTCCCTATTGAAACCCAAGATTTTGTTGAAGCAGTCAAAAACGCACTTGAGCTATTTCCTGCTCACCATGATAGAATCAGCAAACACTATGCAGAAATTTATCCAGACCTAAACCGACTAAAACATTGCGGAAAATTGGCTGTGCCTCAATTTTGACGAGCAGTTTTATAACACTGAGATCGTCTAACTCAAACCGCCCGGCTCGATGCCAATTTATCCAAATGCTGCACCACATCATCAAACACATTATCCCAAGTGCCGAATTCGGTTTGCCGGAACAGCTGCATCGAGGGATACCACGGTGTTTTTTCCCCATGTTGCAGCCAGCGCCAATCGCCCACCATGGGCAGCACCAGCCACACCGGCCGTCCCATCGCCCCCGCGAGATGCGCGAGGGATGTATCCACCGTTATCACTAAATCCAGCTGCTGAAGAATCTGGGCGGTATCGACAAAACTTTTGATATGCGGCGCAAGATTATAGAGCAGACCATCCGCGCCATACTCGGCGATATCCGCCTGACGGTCGCTGACCTGCAAACTAAACAGCGCCGTGCGCGGCACAGAGAGCAGCTTTAAAAACGGCGCAAGGCCGATGGTGCGGTTGCGGTCGTTCTTATGGGTTGGCTTGCCTGCCCAGCAGATGCCCACTTTTATCTCATTTTTGGGGCGCTTTAAAAATTCAAACGGCTCTGCTGCGGGCACTGCGAGATAGGGAACGGGGCTAGGTATCGTTGCGCTGGTTGTGCCCATGAGAAACGGCAGACTCATCAGCGGCGCATGGGCATCAAAACCGGGGATGGTGTCTTTATACCCGTACACCTCATCCAAGAACGCGCAGCCCTTGAGAACATCCACCAGCTCATTCTGAACATAGGCAATAACCGTGGCGCGCTTTTGTTTCAGCAGCTGGCCATAGCGGATGAATTGCAGCGTGTCGCCAAAGCCTTGCTCAGCGTATATCAGGATGCGTTTGCCCGCAGGATCGCTTCCCGTCCAGCCCTGCCCCGGTAGCGCCGGGCGATCTACATGCGGCAGTTTCCAACGCGCTTCATAGGCGGCAAAGCCTTCCTGAAGCTCATTGTTCATCAGCATGGTGAGCGATCTGTCCCACTCGGCTTCCGCATAATCGGTGCGGAGCGCCAGCGCACGGTCAAAACAGAACGTTGCTTGTTGCAAGCGCCCCATGGCGCGCAGGGTTAAGCCCTTGTTAAAATAGGCCTCCGGCGAATCGGGCTTGGTTTTTAATACCTGTTCATGACAGGCCAGCGCCTCATCAAACCGCCCGGATAGCAGCAGCACGTTGCCCAGATTGCCCAAGACGGAAATCGACGTTGCATCGAGGGTATAGGCGCGGGTGTAGACCGCCACCGCCGCATCATAATACCCGGCGTTTTTGAGGATAACGCCGAGATTAATCAACGACGGCGTGTGATCGGGAAAATAGGTGAGCAGCTTGCGATACAACGCCTCTGCCTTGGCGGTATCCCCGCTGCGCTGCAACGCGAGGGCTTGCTCAAAGAGGGCTTGGAATTTGTTTTTATCGCCGGTTGCGGCTTCTGCCGTCATAGGGTCTCCACAGGCAGATTATAGCGGCTTTCGCTGCCAAAAAAAAGAGCTAAGATGCGGCAGTCTGCGCGGTGAGTTTGCGCAGCATATACTCCATGCTGTCTTGCGCGAGATTCACCGATGAGGTGATCATCCGCTCTATCACAAGGCGGCTGAAACGTTCGCTATCCGCAGGCTCGTTGTGTTTCAAGGTTTCTTGATACACAACTAAGCAGAGCTGCAATAAGGATAGATAACTATCGGGCAGTGCACTTTTTTGCATTAAAAGCTGTAAGCCTTGGCGTCCGCCCTCATACAAAACCTTTTGTATATTTTGCAGCGGCAGCTTGGTGCGCTGCGCCAGCGCGTATTCAAAAAAGCGCATCTCACCGCAGCAGGCGGCGCGAATCATCAGGGTGTCGGTGAGGCGATGGTTTGCATAGAGCTGCTTTACAAGGCGCTGCATCTGGCCGCTGCTGGAGCTACCCTCCACAAGGCGAAGCAGTGTTTTTTCCCGTGATTGCTGGATAATCTGCCGCGCCACGGCGGGCGGCACCGGATGGTGGGCGAGCAAGTGTTCTTTTAGATTATCCGCAACCGCAACCAAGAGCCGCTCAACAAACGGCAAGGGCAATTTTTCCCGAAAGGTCATGTTCTCGGCAATTTTATCATCATCGGGGAATTTATCGAGAATGACATTCAGGGTGTCTTCGCTGATTTCTGCCTTTTTATTTGCAGTCAACGTGACAATAACATCACGGTGCCCCTGCGTAACCAGCGCATCGGATACCTGCTTTGAGACCGTTTCGCGGCGCGCAATGGCTTGTTGTTTGCGCATATCCGCCGTTGCGACAATATCCAGCAAATCGTCATCGCCAAACACCGTGCTGTATTCAAGGATGGGCAAGCTGACCGCATGAATATCCCGCGCCATCAGCATGGCAACATCGGGGGGTAATCCTTGAAAATCCTTGAGTTCCTCGGCAACAACGGCTTTTACCTCACCTATCACGGAGGCGGCAATAATTTGCAATATTTCTTGTAAGGTTTGCTGTTTATCGGTTGATAAACCCGGGGTTTTCATGTCCCATGCAAGTTCGCGCACCAAATCTAACCGCTGGCTT
>JAJTHO010000090.1 GCA_021297975.1 Alphaproteobacteria bacterium | reverse complement strand
CGTGCTGGGTGTTAAATGGGGAAAGGAAAAAACTAATGTCTGTTTGTCCCGGGCGCTCCAGAAGGGCGGCGTCACATCGCTAGGGTTTTTGATATTGTCGCCGCGTAAAATCGCCACGCGTGAGGTTCTAAATATACATCCCGCCGCGAGAAACAAATAGTCATGCGCCGCCTGTTCGGCGCCGTAATTCGACACACTGCGCACGAGCTTCAACGGAAACCCCGAAGAACCGCTGGTGGAGGCTGGCAAGCGCGGCCAGCTTGCCGTTATAAACCGTTGCGGCGCGCTATGAATAAGGTCTTTTTCTAAGATAGGCCAGGCGCTGATATCCAAGGGCTTGCCGCGGCCATAGTCCGTTGTGCGTGCCCGTGCCAGAGTGCGGCGAAGCAATGTCTCGATGCGTGCTTTTTTGTCCGCGCCGTCTGCGGCAGCAATAGATTTAAAAACAGCCGCCGCCGCTGGGTAATACAAGGGGTGATAGCGCAGCGCATGAGCTACAAATCGGTTGTTTTTTGCCCATTGGGCGGCTTTGCTGAGGAAGGCGCGCATCAGGATCTCATCTTTTTAAAGTTGCAGTCGGGCAAGTGTGTTGGTGGTGCTGACACCGGGCATCAGTTCAACCAGTTCCACACGTCCGCCATAGCTCTCAACCAGTGCCGCACCCACAACGGTATCGCGGGTGTAATCGCTGCCTTTAAAAAGCCGGTCAGGTTGCAAGGCTTCGATGAGGCTGAGCGGTGTATCATCTTCAAACACCACCACTCCATCCACCGCCGCTAAGCCCGCCAGCACGGCTTCGCGAGCTGCGACCGAATTCACTGGTCGCGTTGCACCCTTCAGGCGCTTTACCGACGCATCACTATTCAAGCCAACTAAGAGCCGATCACACCGATTGCGGCATTCATTCAGTATCATCACATGGCCTGCGTGTAAAATATCAAAACAGCCGTTGGTAAAACCGGTGATAAGACCCTGCTCCCGCCATGTTCGGCGCAAGGAGGCTGCCTCAGCAGCGGTGTAAATCTTATGGCTGGCGTTGCTGCGTCGCCCCAGATAATGCGTTAATTCATCCTTTGAGGCCGTGGCCGTGCCGCGTTTACCGACAACGATACCGGCGGCGCTGTTCGCAAGCCGTGCCGCCATGGTTAAATCCGCGCCGCTGGCCAGCGCCGCCGCCAGCGCCGCAACAACGGTGTCCCCAGCGCCGGATACATCAAAAACTTCCCGCGCAAAGGTGGGCAGGTGCACGGCGGTTGTTTCGGATAGAATACTAATGCCTTGCTCGCTACGGGTGGCAAATACGGCCTGAAAGCCATAGTCTTTGCGTAATTTCTGTCCGGCAGCTTCAGCTTCCTGGTTGTTCCGCACCGGCAGACCGGCGGCTTCTTCTAACTCCGCCCGGTTCGGCGTGACATAGGCCGCGCCGCGATAACGGCCGTAATCTGCGCCTTTGGGATCAACCAGCACCGGCTTGCCGCTCACGATAGCGGCGGCGCACACGCGGGTGGACAAAACCCCCTTACCATAATCCGACAGCACAATCACATCGGCCTTGGCCGCTTGTTCGCTGAGTGTTTTAAGGAAAATCGTCTCATCCGCCGCTGTCATCCAGCCAGTTCTTTCGTCGTCCACGCGCAGCAATTGCTGTGTTCCCGCAAGATAACGGGTTTTAATGCCGGTTGGCCGGTCGGTCACTGTTTGCAGCAGCACCGTACCGCCCAAACTTTCCGCATCCGCGCGCAGTAAGGCTCCCGCTTTATCATCGGCTATAATCGACAGTAGCGTCGCCTCAACGCCTAAGGCGCGCAGGTTGCGAAACACATTCCCCGCGCCGCCCAAAACAGTGCGTTCGCTGTTTTTTAGCAGCACAGGAATCGGCGCCTCAGGCGAAATGCGCGCAACGCTGCCGAAAATATACCTATCCAGCATCGCATCGCCGATAACCAGCACGCGGTGGCGGCTAAGTGCACTGAGAAGCGGTATTAACGTGTCAGACATACCCAAGGGTCTGTTCCAGCGCCCCGCAGAGCATCTGCCCCAGCGTGATGTGCATTTCCTGTATCCGCGCCGTGGTGCTGCTGGGTACGCGCAGCAGTAACACCGGTGTGCCGACTAGTTTCCCGCCGCTGCCGCCGGTAAACGCGGCAGTGACCGCCCCAATACGCTGCGCAGCCGCTAAGGCTTTCAGCACGTTCTCGCTGTTGCCGGAGGTGGTAATGCCGATAACCAAATCCTGCGGCTTTACCAAGGCCTCAACCTGCCGGGCGAACAGCATGGAAAAATCATAATCGTTGCCGATGGCGGTAAGCGCCGATGTGTCGGTGGTCAGCGCCAGCGCGGCAATCGGGGCGCGATTCTTACTGAAACGCACCGTTAATTCCGTGGCCAGATGCTGCGCATCCGCCGCGCTGCCGCCATTCCCAAAAAAAACAATTTTCCCGCCCGCACGAATGCTTTTTTCAGCCGCGCCAACCAATTGCAAAAAATCCGCCCGGCATGCCTTAAGCGTTGCTGTTACAACGTCCTGATGCTCAACCCAGCACGCATCATAATATGCAGCAGCCGAGAAACTCACGCGGCGGTATCCAAGGACGGCTGCGCAACAATCGTCACCATCGCCGGGCGCAATAAGCGGTCGTGCAGGGTATAGCCGTCTTGCAGCACACTGGCCACCGTTCCGGGTTGCTGGCCTTCTGTTGCAGGAATCTGGCTGATAGCCTGATGCTTATTGTGGTCAAACGCCTCACCCACCGTGCCAACACGAACAATGCCGTTTTTCGCAAAAATCTTTTGCAGCTCTTCGGCGGTCATGCCGACGCCGAGCACAAAGTTTTTAACAGCCGCATCTTCGCTTTGCGGGGAGGCGCTAAGCGCACGGTCAAAGGTGTCCGCCACGCTGAGCAAATCACGAGCAAAGCCGGTCAGGCTGTACTTAATCGCCTCGGCTTTTTCGCGCTCGGTGCGTTTTTTGATGTTGTCTGCTTCAGCGGCGGCATAGAGCGCCTTGTCGCGCAAGGCCGCGTTTTCCGCTTGCAACTTCTCAAGCACCACAAACGGGTCTGGGGTAAGCTCTGCCTGCGGTTCAGCTGCAGGCGCAGCAGCGTTTTCAGGGTTTACATCAACTTCAGGTTCTGTCGTCATCGGCTTTTATATCCAGGTACTATACCTGGGTGTTCTAGCCGTTTCTGTCAAGAAGCGCCAGCCCCAATCCGGCGGCAATAAAATTGATACATGGAGCGGAACAAACCGGGATTTTTTTCTTCCAGTTCATGCCAGTTATCCAGATTCAACGCACCTTCATCGCTTGGGAAATGTTCCCGGTAAAAACGGCGGATGGCGTGGTGTTGTCCAAAGGAAAAGCCCATAAATTCGAGACCAAGCGAGGCGAGGGTTTCTTTTAGTTGGGGAATCGTGAACCGATGCTCCTGCACATGGAAAATCAAATCGCGACACATCGACATGGTGTAAAAATCGGTAAAGGTGCTCACCAGCCCCGGGTTATTCGGGTTGGTCGTGTCTTCATCGCGGCGCATGATGAACAGTTCCTGCCGGGCGGCGCGAATCCCTTCGGGGGTCGAGGGGTACCCGCGCTCCTTAATAAACGCGCGTGCGGCCACAATAGAGCTTCGCGCCCGTTCGCTATAGAGACCAATATTCATGGTGCCGTTCGGGTGCAGTAAAGAAAGCAGCGCTTTCCAGCCCGCGATCGGGTCTGCCATGTGGTGCAGCACGCCAACGCATTCGATGTGGTCATAGGTGCCGCTGAGATGCTGCGGCAGACTTAGGATATCTCCATGGTAAAAGGTCAGGTTTTTATAGCCGCGCTCTTTTTGTTTACGCAGGCCATAGGCCAGACTGGCGCGGCTTAAATCCACAGCGGTTACATCGGAATGATGAAACCCTTCGGCCACATAACAGGCATGCCGACCCGTGCCGCACCCGGCAACGAGGATGCGCGGCTTTTGCGGATTGTGAAGGGGCGTTCCTGTAAATACGGGAAACAGCGATATAACCCGCTGCGCCAGTGAGTGCTTGGTTTGCACCGGGCTATCGCGCCAGCGCGGGTAGGGGTTTTCTTCGTATTGTGCCTGCACTTTTTGCGAGACCGCATCGTTAATCCCCGTAAGGCTTTGAACTTGCGGTCTTAGTGCGTGCTCGGCT
>JAJTHO010000039.1 GCA_021297975.1 Alphaproteobacteria bacterium | reverse complement strand
GCGGCAATGTTGCTGGAAACAAGCCGATCCAGACCCGGCTCAAATATAGGAATCTCACCCCGCAGCAAGCGGTCAATCTTGCTCTGGTCTTTATCAATACAAACGACGGTGTGGCCGAATTCGGCGAAACACGCGCCGGTGACAAGGCCGACATACCCTGTGCCAATCATCGCTAAACGCATAACGCTTTGTTACAAAGACGTGCGGGCTACGCAAGAAATTCTTGCGGCCACCGGGCATAGAATGGCATAATGCGTCTTTGAGAGAACCCATGACCCTTCGCTTATGCCTTGTTATCGTCGCGCTGCTGCTGTGTCAGACCACAGCCCGCGCTCAGGATTCCTTAGAAAATTTTGCCGATGAGCGCGCCATTGATTCCTCGCGCTTTCAAGAAAGCGCCCTGCCTGAGCCCTTAAAAAAATTGCCGCCAATGGTTGCTGACGACAAACCCAAGAAAGCATCGGGTAAAGCCGCGAAAAAAACCAAAGGCAAAAAAGACACTGCCGGTAAAAAAAGCAAAAAATCTCCCGGCACAAAACCTAAGAAAAAACCCTCGAAAAAGAAACCTTAAGCCATGACAAGCCCCGCAATATTTGAGACCATCAAAAAAACCCTGAGCAGCCACGATGTCGTGCTGTTTATGAAGGGAACCGCTGAGTTTCCCGCCTGCGGCTTTTCTAACCTTGTGGTACAGGTTTTAGAAACACTAAACGTGCCCTTTCATGATGTGAACATCCTCGAAGATCAGGATCTGCGCCAAGGCATTAAAGACTACACCAATTGGCCAACCATCCCTCAGCTGTACATCAAAGGCGAATTCATCGGCGGCGCGGATATTGTCCGCGAGCTGTATCAATCGGGCGAATTTGAAGACCTGCTCAAAAGCAAAAACATCACCCATACACCGGAGGCCGCATGATACTCTCAACCACCAGCACCCTTGAAGGACACGCCGTAAAACAATACCACGGAATTGTCGTGGGCGAGGCCGTTTTAGGCGCCAACGTCTTTAAAGACCTGTTCGCCTCCATCCGCGATATTGTTGGCGGCCGCTCCGGCGCGTATGAAAAAGAATTCGCCAAAGCGCGTCAGGTTGCGTTTCAGGAACTTGAGCAAAACGCCCGCCAGCTTGGCGCCAACGCGGTTATCGGGATTGATATCGATTATGACAGCGTCGGCCAAGGCGGCAGCATGCTGATGGTGTCTGTTTCCGGTACTGCCGTAACGGTGGGCTGACGTGCTGGTCACAACCGAGCAAAACCTTGGCGCGGTCAGCATCACGAAACGCTTAGGCGTCATTTACGGCCTATCGCCAGATTTCACCGATTTTAATCAGTATTACACCGCATATCAGCAAGCGATGACGGGGCTTGCCAATTGGGCGCAGCAGCTGGGTGCAACAGCGGTTATTGGCGTTCGCCCAGAGCATGTACTCGTTGGCATGGGTTTGAATAATAAAGTGAATATTCAGAAGATCGTGCTGTACGGGACGGCGGTTAAAACGGCAACGGCGGTTGCTTAGGCTGGTTTTAGTCCGCTAGGACTCGTGATAACAACACAGCCGTCACGGTGCTGGTTACGTTCAAACTCGGAAAGTCGGGGTTCGTGGGCAGGCGCGCGAGCTGATCGCATCGTTCTGTAACGAGGCGCCGCATCCCCTCGCCTTCCGCGCCAAACACCAGCACCGTTTTTTGGGAAAAAAGTTTCGGCGCAAACGATACGTCAGCGTGTTCAGAAAAGCCGATACACCAATAGCCCGCCGCCTGTAAATCCGTCAGGCTGCGCGAGAGATTCGTGACGCCGATATACGGCACGCGCTCAAACCCGCCGCACGCTGTTTTTACGAGTGCGGGCGTCTCACCCGGTGCATGGCGGTCTTGCACCACCACGGCGGCTGCGCCTAAGGCAGCCGCGCTGCGGATAATGCCGCCGATATTTTGCGGGTCGGTGACCTGATCTAAAACAACAATCGTTTCCGGCTCTTGATCAAGAATATCTTCTAAAGCCGGTTGCTCAAGCAGTGCGCAATCGAGCACCCAGCCTTGATGCACCGCGCCTAATGGCGCGAGTTTATGCAGCGCCTGTTTATCCACCACTTCCACAGAGCACGGCGGCTGTTTAGGCACGAGCGCTTTATTTTCTGCCGTTATCCACAGCCGTTTTGGCCGGCGCAGCGGATTTTCGAGTGCGGCAAGCACCGCGTGGTGGCCATACAGGCGATGCGCGGCCACTACTCGACCGACTGTTCTTCTTTGCGGCGGGCGGCTTCTTCAACGGCAAAGGTCAACTTCCCGTCTTTAACGCCCACCTTCACCGAACCGCCGTTGCTTAATTTGCCAAACAAAAGCTCATTCGCCAGCGGCTTTTTCACATGCTCTTGGATAACCCGCGCGAGTGGCCGCGCGCCGAGGACGGGGTCATAGCCCTTCTCCCCAAGCCAATGCCGCGCCGCGTTGGTGAGCGCGATCGTGACATGCCTATCGGCCAGTTGCGCCTCAAGCTGAATGATAAACTTATCCACCACTTTGTGGATGTGTTCAGGCTGCAGCGGCGCGAAGGAGATAATCGCATCCAGCCGGTTGCGGAATTCCGGGGTGAAGGCGCGGTTAACAGCCTCCGTGTCCGCACCAGAGCGCGTTGCCGCCGATTGCAGGAAACCCACCGCTGGTTTCGCCAGCTCCGCCGCACCGGCGTTGCTGGTCATAATCAAAATAACATTTCGGAAATCAATGCCTTTTCCGCTGTGATCGGTTAATTTGCCGTGATCCATCACTTGCAGCAAAATGTTAAACAAATCCGGGTGCGCCTTTTCAATTTCATCAAGGAGCAGCACGGTGTGGGGATGCTGGTCAACGGCATCGGTCAAGAGGCCGCCTTGCTCAAAGCCCACATAGCCGGGGGGGGCACCAATCAGCCGGCTGACCGAATGGCGTTCCATATATTCCGACATATCAAACCGGGTTAGCTCAACGCCCAGCTGTTTCGCGAGCTGGCGTGCGACTTCAGTTTTCCCAACCCCGGTGGGGCCTGTAAACAAATAGCAACCAATCGGCTTTTCCGCATCGCGAAGTCCCGCCCGCGCCATTTTCACGGCGTCAACCAAGGCCTCAATCGCTGTATCCTGACCAAAAACCAGCGTTTTCAAATCGCGGGAAAGGTTTGACAGCACGGTTTTATCATCGCGGCTGACGTTCTTTTCCGGGATGCGGGCAATTTTCGCGACAATACCTTCAATGTCTTTGCTGTTGATAGTTTTTTTGCGTTTTGAGGGCGGCATCAAATACTGCGCCGCGCCCACTTCATCAATAATATCAATGGCGCTATCCGGCAGTTTGCGGTTTGAGATATAGCGCGCCGACATTTCCACCGCCGTGCGCACGGCTTCTGGTGAATACTTCACCCCATGGTGCTGTTCGTAATAGGATTTAATGCCGGTGATGATTTTGATGGCATCTTCCACGGACGGCTCTTCCACATCAATTTTCTGGAAGCGGCGCACGAGCGCGCGGTCTTTTTCAATATGGCTGCGGAATTCTTTATAGGTGGTGGAGCCGATACAGCGTAGGCTGCCCCGCGCGAGCGATGGCTTCAGCAAGTTTGAGGCATCCATCGCCCCGCCGCTGGTTGCGCCCGCGCCAACGATGGTGTGGATTTCATCAATAAACAGAATGGATTGCGGCATCGCCTCAATCTCAGTGATGACCATTTTCAGGCGTTCTTCAAAGTCGCCGCGATAGCGGGTTCCGGCTAATAATGCGCCCATATCCAGCGCATAAATCGTTGCGTCCATCAAAATTTCCGGCACATCGCCTTCAACAATGCGGCGCGCCAGTCCCTCGGCAATCGCCGTTTTACCCACACCGGGGTCGCCAACATAGAGCGGGTTATTTTTACTGCGGCGGCACAAAATCTGAATGGTGCGTTCAATCTCGCGCTCACGACCAATGAGGGGGTCAATCTTGCCCTCCATCGCCTTGTTGTTCAAATTGGTGCAGTAAAGTTCAAACGTTTCTTTTTTGCTTTTTTTGTCCCCGGCGTTGCCATCGAGCATTTCTTCGCCGTTGCTGTTTGCCGCCTGTGCAGGCCTACGCGGCGCGTTGCCGCCAACTTTGGCAATGCCGTGGGCGATAAAATTCACCGCATCAAAGCGGGACATATCTTGTTCTTGAAGGAAATACACCGCGTGGCTTTCCCGTTCGGAGAACAAGGATACAAGGACGTTTGCGCCGTTTACTTCCGCGCGCCCTGATGATTGCACATGGATAACCGCGCGCTGCACCACGCGTTGAAAGGCGCTGGTGGGTTTTGGCTCAGCAATTACCGGCAGCACAATGTTTTGCAGCTCGGTCACCAGATATTCCGTTATATCCCGGCGCAGTTTATCAATATTCACGCCGCAGGCCTTTAAAACCGGCACGGCGTCTGTGTCTTCGGTGAGCGATAGGAGCAGGTGTTCGAGCGTCGCAAATTCATGCTTACGCTCCGCCGCGAGATCTAAAGCCCGGTGCAGTGTCTTTTCAAGAACTGGTGTGATCATCGCCCGCTATTCCTTTTCCATGATACACTGTAGAGGGTGCTGCTGCTGCCGTGCCATGCTTGTAGCCGACCCGACTTTGCTTTCGGCAACCTCATACGTATAGACACCACACACCCCGACGCCCGTATTATGGACGGCCAGCATAATCGCGGTTGCTTGTTCACGGGTTTTGTTGAAGCACCGCTCCAGCACCTGGACAACAAAGTCCATCGGCGTGAAATCGTCATTCAAAAGCAGCACCTTGTAGAGCGAGGGTTTCTTGCTCGACGTTTTAGTACGGCTTAGAACGATGGTGTCCGCATCATCCCCCGCGTTGTTTTGCCCGCGTTCTGCTGTTGTTATCGTTGTTGTCATTTTTAGCATGGAATGGTGAAGGAATTGTTGCTGAGTATAGCATTTGTGCGGCAGAGAGCAACAGTATCAGCGTCATTGATATTATCTAGGTATTACAATCTCATAAAGCAAGACTGCACCTGATAATCGCTATGGCCGTCATCCCTCGTTCTGCAAAACCAAGGGTTTTGCGAAATCGAAGGATCTCCCTCAGAATGCGAGGAGATTCCTCGACGGCACAAAACCTAGCGGTTTTGCTGGCTCGGAATGACGTCACTAATCTGCAACAGGTGTGCTGCCGTCAAAATATTGAGCCGCGCACCTTTTGACCAATACAGATACCCCCGCGCCTCCACGGTTTTTCCCTGCCAATCCTCCAGCGTTTCCCCGCCTTTGGTCTTAACCCGCAGGGTTACGCCGCCGATATCCAGCAGCCAGCCGTTTTTCCCCGATGGCTTGATGCTTTGAACAGTGCCGCTGACAATCTGCCAGGTGTTGAGGTGTTCCATGCCTTTTGCTGCGGGGATTACGGTGAAAACATCGCTCTGCCAGCCGCCCGCATTGTTTAAAACCCCGCCGCGGCCTTGCTGTTCGGCCTCCAGCAAGGCTGTGCGCCCCCGATGCGGACGCGGCGTATCGGTGTAAACGGCCAGCCCCCGGCGCAGCAGCTCTGCCTGAAGCCACAAGCCCTTTTTCGGTTTTCCGGTCTTGGTTTCGCCGTTTTGCTGGTACACATCCACCGGGCAGACGCCGTCTTTATCGCCGCGCGGGGATGCGGCATAGAGTAGCAGCGGCGTTTTAAACAGCGCGGGCGGCAGGGGGGTGGCTTCGACCTCCCCATAACTCAGATTCGTCAGGCGATAGCGGACGCCGTTCGCACTAAACGTGCCGTCCGGGCTTATTTCCGGCGCATCGCTGAGGGTTATAGCCCGGCAGGGGATAACCGGCGCGGCGATAACCTGCGCCGTCGCGGGCATGACCGCAGTAAGACTAAAAATGACGAGACAGTAAAAACGCCACAGCATCGTCGAGTGCCTTTCCTAAAGGAGTTGCGCGAGTGGGCGCGAGCAGCGCTGTTGCCTTTTCTGTCTCAACCGCAGCGAGAGCGCGCACGTTTTCGAGGGTACTGTGTTTTTTTAGCAACAGAAGTGCCGCATCCAGCGCCGCGCCGTCCCGCTGTGCATTGGGGGCAAAGGTGTTTTCCCAAAAAGTTCGCTCTACCGGGGATGCCGCTGCATAGGCTTTCAATACCGGCAATGTCACCTTGCCTTCAAAAAAATCGGTGCCGATGGCTTTGCCGGTTGCGGCCGCATCGCCGCTGTAATCGAGCACATCATCCAAGAGTTGAAACGCCCGTCCCAGCGAAAAGCCGATGCGCTGAAACCGCACGGAAACCTCAACATCCGCGCCCGCCGCCCGCGCGCCCACTTCCATAGCGGCCGCAAACAACGCCGCTGTTTTTGCATCAATAATGCGGAAATATTGCGCCTCAGCCAGCTTGATATTACCCGATGCGCTCAGCTGTAACACCTCGCCCTCGGCAATGGTGTTGGCCGCATCGGCAAGCACGCGCAACACCTCCATATCGCCGCCGTCCACCATCAATTGAAACGCGCGGCTAAAAAGAAAATCACCCACGAGCACAGCGGCTTTATTGCCCCACACGGCGTTTGCCGCGGGCTTACCCCGCCGCACCTGACCATCATCCACCACATCATCATGGAGCAGCGTTGCGGTGTGGATAAACTCAACCGCCGCCGCCAGCGCCGCCGGGGTTTCCGCCGCCGGGTTAACCAGCTTTGCCGCCGCCAGCAAGAGCAGCGGGCGAATCCGTTTCCCGCCCGCATCTATCAAATGGCTGCTGATGTGCGGAATGAGGGGCGCGATGCTGCTGAGCCGGTCATGGATAACCGCCTCCACCGCCTGCATTGGCTCATGCAGGGCGTTTAGGAGTGGGTCAAGACTGGGCGCGGACATGGGGGGAATATAGGGCGAAATAGACGCGGCGCAATCCACCTTATGGGCTGCCGCCCGCAAGAATAGGCAGAACAATACTGTAATACAAAGGTATGCCAACAATCACGTTAAACGGAAAAGTAATCGCGAGACTCATCGGCACATAAATTCCCGGGTTTGCCTCCGGCAACGCCATGCGCAGTGCTGCTGGCACCGCAATGTAAGATGCGCTCGCGGCTAGAATCACAAACAAATACCCGGTGCCGACATCGAGCCCCAAACCCGCCGCAATGGCTAATCCGAGGCCGGCACCAATAAGCGGCATGTATATCCCGAATAATACCAGCGAGATAGAAAAGCTGCGCACCCCGGATAAATGCTTTACAACCAGCAGACCCATATCCAGCAAAAACAGCGCTAACACGCCTTGGAACGGATCAATCAAAAACACCTTCATTTTCGCCATGCCCGCGTCCCCGCTCATCCAGCCGATGAAAAACGCCCCCATCAGCAGCATAATCGCGCCGTTGGTCAGCGATTCATGCAGGATGCCGGGACGGTTTGGATCGCGCGTCGCGCTGGCCGGTGCAAATTTCCGTGCGAGGTAAAGCCCCGATATAATCGCCGGCGCCTCCATCAGCGCGACAATGGCTGCGATATACCCCTGATATTCAACCCCTTTGCCGTGTAAAAAGGACACGGCGGCGGCGAACGTCACCATGCTGATAGAGCCATAATGCGCCGCAACCGCCGCCGCGTTCAGCGGATCGAGTTTGGTTGTCGCTCTGAGCAGCAAAAAACCAATAAACGGCATCAAAAACCCTAAGCCAATACCCGCCAGCATGGTGAGTATCGCAACGTCTGTTATCCCGTGGCTGGTTGCCAGCGCGTTACCACCCTTAAAGCCAATCGACATCATGAGGTAAATCGACAAGTATCGGCTGATACTTTCCGGCACTTCCAGGTTTGATTTCAGCGCCCCGGCGGTGATGCCAAGAATAAAAAACAAAATGCCAGGAGACAGGAAGTTCGCGAGGAAACTTTCAAACAGAGCCATACGCACAGGAAATGAGCGGAAAACGGCAGCAATGGCAAGTAAAATATGGGGGAATTACCCCTGAGCTGTTGTAAAAAAATTTCTAGCCTCTTGCAGGGAAGCAACAGCTACCGCACGCACATCCTCAATAAAAAGCCCCAGCCGCGTGTTTCCATTCCACGTATCTTTTTTCATCGTCACCAGCGCATCAACCTTTTGCCCGCGCCGCGCGATAAGCTCAGGCAGTAGGCCGCTGTCCTCGGCGCGAAAGCACATCGCCGTGACGCGGGCACTGCCGAAGGGGTCTTGCAGCTGCACCCTGAGATGCCCCTTCCCCACCGGCTCTAAATAGCCCACAACAACGTTGCTTAATAAAAAGCGCGGCTGGGGGTTGCCCATACCAAAGGGAGCCAGCGCCTCAAGGTGCTCAGCCATATAGAGCGTAGCGGCGCTGAGCGGCAGCACGGCATCATAGTGCAAGGCTGCGGGTTTGAGCGGGATGGAGGCCAGCTGCGCCAGACAATAGTCCTGAAACTCGGCGAGTTTTTCGGTCAGAACGCTAAAGCCTGCCGCTGCGGCATGGCCGCCCCCTGCGGTCAATAAACCCGCGTTCTTTGCCGAAATAATCAAATCGCCGAGGTGCACGCCCTGCGCGCTGCGGCCGCTACCCTTGCCTTTGCCCTCACTAAGGCTGATGCACAGCGTGGGGCGGTCAAATTTTTCCTTAATCCGCCCGGCAACAATGCCGATAACGCCTTCGTGCCAGTCACTGGCCGCAACAACAATCATGGGCTTCTCTGCCTGCGCTTCGGCCTGCTGCATCGCTATATCCAGAACGCCTAGCTCAATCGCCTGGCGCTCCTGGTTGAGCCGGTCTAATTCCGCCGCAATCTGATCGGCGGTCAGCGAGTCTCGGCTGGTTAAAAGCTGTGTGCCGAGACTCGACAGCCCCACACGCCCGCCCGCGTTAATCCGTGGGCCAAGCAGGAAGCCGCAGTGATAGGCGCTCGGCGCACTGGTCAGCTTTGAGACCGTCATCAGGCTGCGCATTCCGGCGTTTTGCTGCTGCGCCATGATTTTCAGGCCTTGGGCGACAAAGGCGCGGTTGAGGCCGGTTAACGGGACAACGTCCGCCACCGTGCCGAGGGCGACAATATCGAGAAACTGCCGCAAATCGGGCTTTACCGCGCCGGTTGCATGGAAGAATCCCGCCTGTTCCAGTGCGCTGTTGAGCGCAACGAGGGTCAGCAAACACACGCCCACGGCGGCGAGATTACGGCACGATGTCTCTAGCTGGTCGCGCCGATTGGGGTTTACCACCGCAACCGCCTCCGGCATGGCGTCCTCAGATAGATGGTGGTCTAGGACAATCACATCGAGGCCAGCGGCCTTGGCGGCGCGAAGCGGCTCAAACGCCGTCGTGCCGCAATCAACGGTAATCACGAGCGTTGCGCCTTGCCGGGCAATCATCTCCAGCGCGGCGGCATTGGGCCCATACCCTTCTTTTTGCCGATCGGGGATGTAGTAATCCGCGTGGACGCCAATTGAGCGGAAATAGTTGAGCAG
>JAJTHO010000122.1 GCA_021297975.1 Alphaproteobacteria bacterium | reverse complement strand
CCCGCCGTACCAAGCAGGAGGCGGGATTGGAAGGTTTGGCCGGCGATGGTAAGGGGTGAGGGGTCAGGCATAGGGCATGAGGGAGTATAGAGGCAAAAAAATCAAGAGAAAATGGCGAGAAACCTTATGAACTTACATATTCCCTAGGGTGTCATCCTGAGTGGAGCAAAACCGCAAGGTTTTGCGAAATCGAAGGATCTCCAACAGAATAATCGGGAGATTCCTCGGCGGCACAAAACCTAAAGGTTTTGTTTGCTCGGAATGACCCCCTTAAAAAATGACAGATGATAAGCGCAGAAAAGCATACAGCCTCATGCCTCGCCCCCTACCCCTCACCCCTTAAATTTAGCCAGCACCAAGGACGCATTCGTCCCGCCAAAGCCAAACGAATTCGACACGGCATAGTCAATTTTACGCTGTTTTGCTTGCAGCGGCACTAAATCAAGGTCGCAGCTTTCGGATGGCTTATGCAGATTCAGCGTCGGCGGCGCAACTTGATCGCGCAGTGCCAGTGCCGTGAAAATCGCCTCAACCGCCCCGGCCGCGCCCAACAAATGGCCAATGGCCGATTTTGTGGACGACATGGAGAGTTTATAGGCCGAATCGCCAAACAAACGCTTCACCGCGCCGATTTCCACCTCATCCCCACGCGGGGTGGAGGTTCCGTGCGCGTTGATATAGTCAATCTGCTCAGGATTCAGACCTGCCCGGTTCATGGCCGCCTTCATGGCGCGAAACGCGCCGTCGCCATCCTCAGACGGCGCAGTAATATGATAGGCATCGCCCGAAAGGCCGTAGCCCACGACTTCCGCGTAAATCTTCGCGCCGCGCTTTTTTGCGTGCTCGAGCTCTTCCAAAACAACAACGCCCGCGCCCTCGCCCATGACAAAGCCATCACGATCCACATCCCATGGGCGGGAGGCTTCCGAAGGACGGTCATTATACGAGGTGGACAAGGCTTTTGCCGCCGCAAATCCGGCAATACCGAGGCGGCAAATGGCTGCTTCCGCACCGCCCGCCACCATCACATCGGCGTCATTCAATTGAATCAACCGCGCCGCATCGCCGATTGCGTGTGCGCCAGTGGAACAGGCCGTCACCACCGCGTGGTTAGGGCCTTTAAAGCCATATTTAATCGATACATGCCCGGAAATCAGGTTTATCAGGCTGGACGGGATAAAAAACGGGCTAATCCGCCGGGGGCCTTTTTCATGCAGCGTCAACGCCGCATCGGCAATCGCCGGCAATCCGCCAACGCCTGAGCCAATCAGCACACCGGTGCGTTCCTGGCTTTCGGTGTCGGTTGGCTGCCAGCCCGAATCCGTCACCGCCTCAATCGCCGCGCCAAGCCCTAAAACGATAAAGTCATCCATCCTCCGCCGGTCTTTTTCAGATGCGGCTGTGTCTGGATCAAATAAAGTCTTATCATCAAGCACTTGCCCGGCAATCTTCGCTGCCAAATCACCCACTTCAAAGCGGGTGATAGCGCGAACGCCGGATTTTGCGGCAATAATGTTAGACCACGTGGTGGTAACATTCCCGCCCAGCGGCGTGATAAGGCCAACGCCCGTTATCACGACACGGCGTGCTACGGCGTTTTGCGGTAGTGAGGACATGGTTTTACGAGTGTTGCTCGATGAAATCGATGGCGTCCTGAACGGTCAGGATTTTTTCAGCGGCATCATCGGGGATTTCAACGCCGAATTCTTCTTCTAAGGCCATTACCAACTCAACGGTATCGAGGCTGTCTGCGCCCAGATCGTCAATAAAGCTGGCGTTGTTGGTTACTTTGGCTTCTTCGGCACCAAGGTGCTCGACGACGATTTTGCGTACGCGATCGGCAATATCACTCATGTTTGTTTCCTTTTTCGTTACGGCTGCGGCTGTGCTCATCCCAGTGAACTCCTTGCTGGCGGTATTGGTAGCGGCTTCGATACATTCGTCAAGTGGATTCAGGCTTCTTTAACAATTAACTGATAGGTTGAATGATACGAAATTCAATTAAGGTTTTGTTTCATGACGCCCCAACCATCGCCCGAGCGCCCTGATTTGCGCGAAGCGTATTTTTTTCACCAAACGGGTCGCCTCAGCGAAGCCGAGGCGCTGTACCGCAGCATTATTGAGCATGACCCCAGCAATCCCGGCGCGGTGCATGGCCTAGGCGTGATTCTGGCGGAACATGGCCATCGCAACCTTGCGCTGCAGTATTTTGAGGAAGCCATTAGCCTGAACCCCAAGGAATCCGTGTTTTACCGCAGCTATGCCCGGCTTTTGGATGAAAGCGGCGATACCGCGCGCGCCCTCAGCGCCCTGCAAACAAGCCTTTATATTCGCCCGCTGGACACAGAAACCCTAACGCTCCTTGCGGATTTATGCCGCAAAATTGATGACCGTTTTGCCGCCATGGGCGTATACCGGCAAATTCTGGTGTTAAACCCTGCCAACGGCAGTATTCATGCGGCGCTGGCGGAATGCCTGTTCAGCGGTGGCCTGCTCGATGATGCCCTGCCCCATTACGCCGCCGCGGTGCGGCTATTGCCCTTTAATGCCGCTCTCAAAATTGCCTATGTTGATGCGCTGCTGGCCGCCGGACACCCGCGCGAAGCCAGTGAGGTGCTCACCAGCGGCGAAATGCTGTTTGCGGCAACGGCTGGTGTGCATCAGCGGCGTGGGCGTGTTGCGCTGGCGCTGGATGATGTTGAGACGGGCGTTGCCGCATTGGAGCGCGCCTACTGCCTTGCGCCGGATGACCTCGGAATTCTGCGCGATTATGCCGGGGCGCTGCATGCCGCCGGGGATTATCTCAGTGAAACAAAGGCCTTACAGCGTTTATACACGCTCGATAGCCGCCTGAATAAAGCGAAAAAGTAATAGGTGCGCAGCAGCCGTTCTTTCAGCGCCGCACGGGGCGAAAGCGCCGCCAAACCCTGCCCTTGCCCCTCAAAAACATAATCTTTTACCCGCAACGCCACCACCGGGTAATACCGCTGCGCGGTGAGCACGCGGCGGTGATAGGCGCGGGTATCCGCGGGCATCCGGTAAAACGAGGTGACACGGGGGGCATGAACAAACGCCCCGGCGCGGCTGGCATAGCGTAGCCACAGCTCCCAATCCTCGAAATGGTCAAGATCTTCGGCCAATCCCCCATGGGCTATGAACAGGCTACGCCGAAACAAAACCGCCTGAATCGGCATGATATTGCGCGTGCGCAGTGTCCAGAACGGCGGCGCGGGGCGCGGGGATTCTTTGCGCGTGCCGTAAAAGATGTCCGCCAGCGCAAAGGCCGCCGGGGTGTCTGGGTTGCTTTCCAGCAGCGGCAAAAGGGTTTCCAGATGATTCGAGTACAGCTCATCATCATCATCCAGAAAGCCGCAATAGCGTCCTTTAGCGGCATCTAACGCCGCGTTCCCGGCTCGGCAGCGCCCCACGGGGGGCAGGCTGATATAACGGGTGTTTGGATGCGCCTCGGCCTGCCCGCGCGCTGTGTCGCCGCCGTCCTCCACAACAATGATTTCCCAGCCGGAGACTGTTTGCCGGGCTACGGAGGCCAGCGCGTTCGCAAGCAGCGCACCGCGCCCCGGAATGGTGCGGATGATGAAACTGACCAGCGGGGATTCATTTTTTGTCAACATGCTGAAGATATATTCGCATCATTGCCTTTCCAAGTTAAATATAGTATACTCTTCTTATGATCGAGTTTGAATTTGATGAGGCTAAAAGCCGAATAAACAAAGAGAAACACGGGATAGACTTTTTTGCAGCGCAAGAAATGTGGCATACACCGCAACGGCATATCATCTTATTTTCTCCGTGCAAGAAAACTGGCGAAGGCAGATGGCTGACGATTGGCCGCATCAAAACAAAACTATGGACTGCCGTGGTCACGCGGCGCGAGGGAAAGATTAGAATTATTACCATGCGCAGAGCGCGTATCGAGGAGATAGAACTATATGAAAAAAATAACCGCTAAGAAACTGGAAGCCCTCGTCGATGCGGGCAAAACCAATGTTCTTGAGTATTTTGACACCCAAAATCCCCTTAGCATGGACACATTTATTGCGGAAACACGGGCTGGGAAAACAGCCAGCCTGCATATTGACGATATTCCTGTATCCTTGCTGGACAGGCTGGATTACGAGGCGGCACACCTTGGTGTTCCACGTCAATCTCTTATCAAAATTTGGCTTGCTGAGCGTGTTGGGTACACCAGCTCAACGTTAAAACCGGGGGCTTAAAACGTAGCGTAAAAACGTTAGCAGCCCTGCCGCAGCTTTTAAAGCCGTCATCAATTTTTGCTATGGTGTTTT
>JAJTHO010000005.1 GCA_021297975.1 Alphaproteobacteria bacterium | reverse complement strand
ATCCACCATGCGGCGGCGCGTGCGGTGCACTATCACATCGCCGGGTAAACTAGCCGCCCACGCGCTTGCACTATAACCCGCACCAAAGAGTAAAACCGATTTCATCTTAATGCCTGAGCCCATTTAGAGGCGTCATCCTGAGTGGAGCAAAACCACAAGGTTTTGCGGAATCGAAGGATCTCCCCCCAAAATAACACGGAGATTCCTCGACGGCACAAAACCTTGTGGTTTTGCTTGCTCGGAATGACGTCATTAAAAAGTAGCCGTTGATATAGTGATTTCATGAAAAAACCTTGACGTTATTTCTACTCTGGTTACACGGTTTTTCCATCATGTGAATAAGGAGTTGTAGCGCGTGTCTAGTTTTGTTTTTACCAGTGAATCCGTTTCCGAAGGCCACCCCGATAAAATTTGCGATCAAATTTCCGATGCGATTTTAGATACTTATCTTACCGCAGACCCCTACGCCCGCGTTGCGTGTGAGACACTTGCAACAACGGGTCGTGTTGTTCTGGCCGGTGAAGTGCGCGGGCCCGATGTGATTACGCCTGAGGTTATTGAGCGCGTGGTTCGCCAGACGGTTAAAGATATTGGCTATGAGCAGAAGGGTTTTCACTGGAAAACCTTATCGGTTGAAAACCACATCCATGAGCAATCGCAGGATATCGCGGTTGGTGTTGACGAGACCAGCGACAAAGCCGAGGGCGCGGGCGATCAGGGCATCATGTTTGGCTATGCCTGTAAAGAAACCCCCGATTACATGCCCGCCCCGATTTATTACTCACACGCCATTTTGCGCGCCCTTTCCGAAGCGCGCCATTCGGGCGAACTCAAAGGCCTCGGGCCCGATGCAAAAAGCCAAGTCAGCTTATTGTATGAAAACGAAAAGCCGGTGCGCACAACCTCGATTGTTGTATCCCACCAGCATGACGAAGCCATGAGCGCAAAAGACGTGCATGAAGTGGTGCGTCATTATATTAAAAAAGTTATTCCGGCGGGTTGGTTGCCGAAAGAAGACCAGTATTACATCAACCCCACCGGTCGCTTTGTCATCGGCGGGCCCGATGGTGATGCGGGCTTAACCGGACGGAAAATCATTGTGGATACCTACGGCGGCGCAGCGCCCCACGGCGGCGGCGCATTCTCAGGCAAAGACCCGACAAAGGTTGACCGCTCTGCCGCCTATGCGGCGCGGTATTTGGCGAAAAACATTGTTGCCGCCGGCATTGCCGAACGCTGCACCCTGCAATTGTCCTATGCCATCGGCGTTGCTGAGCCGCTGTCGGTGTACCTGAATTTCCATGATACCTCTAAAATCAAGGAAGAACTGGTAGCGCCCGCCCTGCGCCGCTTTATGGATTTAACCCCGAAAGGCATCCGCAGCCATTTGAAGCTGAACCGGCCTATTTATAAAGTGGCGGCCTCTTACGGTCACTTTGGCCGCGCGCCGCAGGAAAACGGCGCGTTTTCATGGGAGAAATTGGATCTCGTGGACGATCTGAAAGCCGCGTTTAAGTAAGCCTTTTTTAAAGGGCGTCATTCCGAGCAAACAAAACCTTTAGGTTTTGTGCCGTCGAGGAATCTCCAATGATTCTAAGGGAGATCCTTCGGCTCTGCAAAACCTATCGGTTTTGCGCCGCTCAGGATGACGCTCTAGCGCATCAAGTGGTGCACCGCAAAAAACAACAGCTGGCACGGTTTTCGCATAGATTTTGCTATGAGATATTCCCTGCCCGTTCGGCTTTTTGTCGCGCTCCTCGTGTTCGCGCTTGCCTGCCCTCAGCCCGCACAGGCCGTAACCCGCATCAAAGACATCACCGATTTTGAAGGCGTGCGCGATAACATGCTGGTGGGATACGGCCTGGTTGTCGGTCTTAACAACACCGGCGATTCCCTTAATAAAGCTATCTTTACCAAGGAAAGCATCGTCGGCATGCTGGATAGATTAGGCGTGAACGCCCGCAGCAACAGCCTCTCCACGAATAACATTTGCGCCGTGATGGTCACCGCCACCCTGCCCGCTTTTGCCCGCCAGGGAACCCGCATTGATGTGACCGTATCGGCGATTGGCGATGCGAAAAGCCTGCTGGGCGGGACACTGGTTGTAACCCCGCTGCTTGCAGCGGACGGTGAGGTTTACGCCGTTGCCCAAGGCCCCGTTGCGATTGGCGGCTTTTCTGCTGGCGGCGCTGCGGCCAGCATCACCAAAGGCGTGCCCACCAGTGGCCGCATTGCCAACGGCGCCATCGTTGAGCGCGAACTCGGCTTCAAACTCAGCAGTCTGGACAAAGTAACCCTCACCCTGCGCAACGCCGATTTTACCACCGCCCGCCGTGTTGCCGCCGCCATCAACCAGAATCTGGGCAGCCAAGTGGCGCAATCGCTCGATTCCGGCACCGTGAACGTGGCCGTTCCGGCCGCGTTTAACGGCGATGTGGCGGGTCTGATGACCCGGATTGAGCAACTCCCCGTACAGCCCGATTTACCGGCCAAAGTTGTTATTGATGAGCAATCCGGCATCGTTGTTATCGGCCAGAACGTTCGCATCAGCACGGTTGCGATTGCCCAAGGCAACCTGACCATCAAAGTAACGGAAACGCCGCTCGTCAGTCAGCCCAGCCCCTTTTCTGAAAACGGCGAGACCGTCGTTGTTCCCCGGACGGAGATTGAAGTCACCGAAGATGGTAACAAACTGGGCGTGCTTTCTGAAGGCGTATCCTTGCAAGAGCTGGTCTCTGGGCTGAATGCGCTCGGTATCTCACCACGTGATTTGATTGCCATCCTGCAAAGTATCAAGGCTTCCGGGGCGTTACAGGCCGAAATTGAAGTGATGTAAGCGCTTTATTCAACAAACCATTGGCCATGCTGCTTAATCTGCGCGTGCATGGTATCAGGAGCCAAATCAACCCCGTTTGGCCATGTTACAACGCCCAGCGCAACAAACATGCTCGCAAAAAGCTGCGGGTCTTTCAAACTCGCAAAAACACCCGCGTCTGGGCTGTGCACCAAACGAAACATATCCACATCACCCGTGAGGCCATCGCGAAAGCGCACCCGAAACCGATAGTCCGGCAACGGCGCAACCTGGTCTACCCGCCATGGCGATGTGACAACAACAGGGGGCAGCACTACTCCAGGGGAATAATACTGCGGGGCGTTTGATTGCTCCGGCATAGTGTCCAATTGTCCATAAGTTCTTGTTGATGCAACGCCGCCCATTCCAAAACAAAGGCGTGTGCGCGCTTGGGTAAAGAGCCGCTGAGTAAGCTTAATTCCTGAATATTATAGGCCGCTTCATGCTCGGCATAGAGCGCATGGAAATGCGGCGGGGCATGGTCTTTCCAATGCATTTGAATAAAAATTCCAAGGAAATAGCTTATCGTCGGCATGATAAAAATCTAGCACATGCCCCCATAAAAACGAAGAAAAATCCGCTTCTTCAAACATGGCACGATTTTCGCATCACTCCTCGTAAAGGTTATCCTATGCCCCTAACAAGCACCGATCTGGCGCAGTTTGAACGCCAACTCCACGCCGCTGTTCCCGCCGGGAAGCCGGGCGCGGCTATACAGCAAAACAACAGCGCCCCGAAGGCAAGTTTTGCCGAAACGCTGGGCGCACTCGCTGAAGAACAGCTGAATATCGCGCCCGCCGCAACAACCACAGCCCCCGCCAAAGGCCAAAAAGACAGCAAGCTGACACCGGAAAAGCTGCGCGAGATTGATAAAAAAGCAAAAGAATTTGAAGCCATGGCCATCGGCCAGTTGCTGCAACCCATGTTTGAAACCGTTGAAACCAATGGCCTCTTTGGCGGCGGTATCGGCGAAGAACACTACCGCAGTTTCCTTGTGAATGAATACGGCAAGATGCTGGCAACGGAAAACGGCGGCCTTGGCATCGCCAAACACGTTCGTGACCACATGATTAAGTTGATGGAGGCCTGATATGGCAAACGCCCACAAAACCGCATCTTTACTGCTTGAGGCGGCAACACGCCTGACCAGTATCCTTGATGAGGAAACACAGCACCTGACGCAGCAAGACGTTGCGAGCATCGTGCCCTTGCAAGACGATAAAAATAAACTGCTGAAAGTCTATGAAGCCAGCATCAGCGAGATGCAGCGTAAGCCCACGCTGATTGAGGCGCTGAACGCGTCGGAAAAAGTCATGCTGTCTGAAGCTTTGAAAAAACTGTAGAATACCACGACAACTAACCGCCGCGCCCTGATGGCGGCGCGCGATTCCCGCCGTTTTGTGCTGAACGCAATTCGCGATGCGGCCATGGAAAGCATCGAGCAGCACACCGCTTATACCGCAAAAGGCAACAGCACCGGCGCGTTTTATGGTCGCGGCCAGGCCGCCGTTTCCGTTGCCATGGATCAACGGCTGTAAACACAGGAAAAGCGCCCCATGTCGTTAACCCTCTCCCTCCGCACCGCGATTACCGGCCTTGCTGCCGCGCAGAAGGGCTTGGCCGTTACGGCAAACAACATCACCAATTCCAACACCCCCGGCTATACCCGCAAGACGGTCAATCTTGAAAGCCAAACGCTTAGCACTGAACAAGGGGTTGGCGGCGGGGTAAAGGTTTCCAGCATCACCCGCACGGTCAGCGAAACACTGCAACTCGAGCAGCGCCGCCAGATTGGCATCACCAGTGAATCAAAAACAACCCAGAGCTATCTAAGCCGCACAGAAAATATCTTTGGCAACGTATCGGCGAACAGCGATTTAACCGCGCAGCTCACAACGCTCAGCAATAACCTCGCCAGCATCGCAACCAACCCTAATGACCCCATCCGCCATGTGGAAACAGTCAACCTAGCGCGTAACATTGCTCAACAAATTCAAGACGCCGAGAGCACCATCCAAGAAATCCGCCGCGATGCGGATCAACAAATCAGCAAAGCCGTTGATACCATCAACGCCGAACTCGATAAGATTGTTGAGCTGAACAGCCGGATAACCCGCGCCAGTGTTGCCGGATTGCCCACCGGGGATTTAGAAGATCAGCGCGATATCTCGATTAACAAAATCTCTGAAAAACTCGAAGTGAACGTGCTCATTCGTGATAACCGCGAAGCAGTTATTTACATGCGCACCGGTTATAAGCTGGTGGATCAAACCGCGCAGAAACTGCAATATACCCCTATTACTGCGATTGATTCGAGCGTCCGCGCCGAAAACGGCAGCTTTAACCCGATTACTTTTGAAGAAACCGTTATCCCCACCGATTTAACCAACCAAGTGCGCAAGGGCGAGATTCAAGCGCTTATCGCCATACGCGACACCGCCATGCCGACCTTGTCGGATCAATTGGAAAACATCACCAATATCATGGTGGATACGCTCAACGCACTGAATAACCAAGGCACGGCCTATCCGCCGCCGCAAAGCCTTACCGGCACGCGCTCTGTTAACGCCACCGACCCGTTTCATGCAACCGGCGGTATGCGCATCGCGATCACCAATTCCAAGGGTGAGTTTCTTGATTATATTGATCTTAATTTATCGGCGATAACCGCCGCCCCCGGCAGCAATATCAACACCCTGATGACCGCGATTAACGGCGCAACCACTGTTTTAGGCGGCGTTGCCTTTAATACTCTCGGCAGTGCCAGTATTGTAAACGGCAAGCTAGTTCTTAATGCGGGACTTGGCCGCCATATTGCGGTGGGGGTTGATGATGTGGGGCCGGCGGCAACAGAAACCGTGAGCGGCAAAAACATGGGAATTTCCCATTATTTTGGCCTGAATGATATTTTTGAGCACTCTTTAAATCAATCCAACCCGCCGCTCGTGACCAGCGGGCGCTCCGTTGCCGCAACCGATGCCTTCACCGGCACCGGCATTGTGCGCTTTGGTGTCACCGATGCAACCGGCGCCGTCATAAACAGCTATGATCTGGATTTAGGCGCCGCCTTGCCGCCGATTACCACCATCGGCGGGCTTATCGCCAACATCAACGCCGCCGCCGGTTTAACGCTGATTGCGCGCATCAACAGCCTGGGGAAACTGGAATTTAAAGCGGATAACTCGCCCGATGGCATGGAAATAACCCTGCTGCAACCGCCCGCGACCGCAACCGCCACCGGGGAAAACTTTACCAAGTTTTTCCAAATTAACGATTCGCGCAATATGGCCGCATCCGTGCGCGTCAAGGCGAGCTTACTCGCCGCGCCGCAGACCATTTCACGCGGTACACTCAACAACGCAAACGTCGTCGGGCCCATTCCCGTAACCGCGCCCGTTTCCGCGATTACACCGGGTGATGCGACCACCGCCAACGCCATGGTGCAGAGCTTTAACAACCTGGTTAACTTCGGCTCTTCGGGCAGCATCGCCAACGTGCAAACCACCCTCACCGGTTACAGCGCGCTGTTTCTTTCCAGCAATGCCAGCATGAACGCCACTGCCGAGGAAGATTACACCAACAACAAAGCGCTCAGCAGCGAAATCGAAAGCCGTTTTTCCGGGGTTTCCGCCGTCGATATCCAAGAAGAAATGGCGCAACTGACGATTTTAGAAAACGCGCACAACGCCTCTGCCCAGGTTCTCCGCATCACGGGCGAAATGTTTGATGCCTTAGACAGAATAATACAGTGAGGATAGTATGTTAGAGCGTGTCGGCACCCTAGCAAAATTTAATAGCACCAATGGCTTTGTGCAGACGATTCAATCGCGCGCGTTTGACCTGCAAACGCAAATTTCCAGCGGCAAAAAAGCCCAGAATTATTCGGGTATTTCTGACCAGGCCGGGCGGCTTGTGCGGCTTGAAAGCAACTCATCGCAAATCGATCGCTATAAAAAAGTTATCAGCCAGACATCTGTGCGCATGTCCACAATGGAAACACAGATGAATTCCATGCTGGATAACGCAATTAAGCTTAAAAGTACTCTGGTTTCCGCACTCAACAATGGCAACGCCAATTTTATGGCGCTGGGGCAGCAAGCAGACCAATTATTAACACAAACAGCCAGCGTACTTAATTCTACCGATGGGGAAAATTACCTGTTCGGCGGCAGCCGCACCAACACCCCCCCTGTTGATTTAAGCGAACTCACCACCGCCGCAACGGCCACAACGCCAGATACAGCCTATTATCAAGGCGATGATAAGGTTTTATTTTCGCAGATTGATAAAAATTTCCAGCTCGATTGGGGCATTAAAGCCAATGACCCCGCGTTTGAACAATACATTCGCGGCATGCGCCTGATTAAACAAACCCCCACCAACCCCACCAACCTGCGCAACGCCATGGATTTGATAGATGCGGCTATATCCGGGCTTAATGGACTCATCACCGTCAACGGCGCAAAATCCGATATCCTCAATAGCGTGGAAACGCAGCATACCAATAATAATCTGCTGTTAACCGAAACCATCGGCAATATCGAAGACACCGATATTCTGCAGGCAACCTCTAAATTATCCATCGAGGAAACACTGCTGCAAGCGGCCTTTTCCACCATTGCCCGCATCAGCCGTATCAGTTTGGCACAGTATTTGAATTAACTAATTGAGTAACGAAGAAACACGTTTTTAGAGAGGTAACTATCATGAGCTTTGCAACCCAAGTGAACTATGCTAACGCCACGTTTAACGAGCAGCTGCAATCCCCGCAGCTCGAAGAAGCATTGGCAGCCATGGATACCAACGAAAACGCTATTATTGTTGAAAACCGCTTCGGTACTTTTGCGGTGAAGCCGGAATCCATCATCCGTTTTGAAACGGGTTTAGTTGGCTTTAGCGCACTGCGGGAATTTGCCCTGCTGCTGATTCCCGGCACGGAATCGGGCAATAAATTCCGCCTGCTGCAATCTTTGGAGGATGCCAACCTGTCGTTTATTGTCATGCCAACAACGCTTGCGACTACGTTGCTGACAGCGGACGATGCGGCGAGCTTGGCTAAGGAACACGGCATTGAAAACGATTACCTGCTGATGATTTTTATTGCGACCCTGCGCGAGCAAATGGGCAAAGTGCAGATGACGCTAAACGTCCGCGCGCCGATTATCATGGATACCAGTAAAGGCACGGCATTACAGGTTGTTCTCACGAACAACGACTATGCGATGCAGTTGCCGGTTAAGGGTTAATCGACGCTGGTTTTTTTGCGCAATGCGCCGGGCTTGCGCCCCGGAATATCCGCAGCAAGACTTTGAATTAACTCAAGCATTTTAAGGCGCATAGCCGGATCGGCGATACGGTAATACGCGGTCACAAGTTCTAGCGTTTCTTGCTTGGAAAACGGATCGGTATCGCCATATTCAACCTCAACGCTGCTTTCCGCTAAGTTGAAATGTTGACTGCTAGTCTCTTGGCTATAATCGCCAGACTCTGCCCCGGCAAAGAAAAAGCTGATGGGTGTGTTGAGGGCTTTGGCGATGCTGAACAGTTTGCTGGCGCTGATGCGGTTGCTGCCGCGCTCATATTTTTGCACTTGTTGAAAGGTAAGGCCGATGCTGGCAGCCAGGCTCTCTTGGCTGACACCCAGCATCGTGCGGCGCAGGCGCAAACGCTGGCCAACATGCTGATCAACGGGATGGGGGCCTTCGGCATCGACTAAAGACAGAGCGGGAGCTGCTATTTTTGATACTTTATTCATATAAGAACTCAACTATAAGCTGCATGTGTAACGCATACAGGTGTAGGCGTCAAGAGCCTAACTATGGTTTTTTACTGTCCCCATCCCCCGTCCGGCAAGGAAATAAAAGACTTATCTTTGTATGCCGCAGGAACAGCCACATCCATCGCCAGCAGCAAGGGGCCATCTAAATCGAGCACATCGGCCAAACTGCTGAGGCAAAACGCCGCCAGCATACTGCGGGATGTGGCGAGCATACAGCCCAGCATCACGGATAACCCCGCCGCCCGCGCCGCCTGTATCGCGGCCAGTACCGGGCGCACGCCGCCTGCTTTATCCAGCTTCACGTTAACCCCCCGCGCCCACGGCAGAACGGTGGCTATATCATCCGCCGTGTGGAAGCTCTCATCAGCAAAAATCGGTAATTCGGCGCGGAGTTCGGCTAACGCGGCGCTGTCAGAGGCGGGCAGCGGCTGCTCCAACACCACGAGCGGCAACCGCTGTAAAACGGGTAGCGCCGCCCGGCAATCGGCCAAACTCCAGCCCTCGTTCGCATCCACAATCAGTTTCGCGGATGGGTTGGCGGCGTGAATGGCCTCCAGCCTTGCCAAATCCGCCTCCAGCGTCTCGCCGCCCACTTTTATTTTTAAGAGCGGATAGCCCGCGCCCTTGGCGGCCATGGCGTCGGGGGTATCAATGCTGAGGGTATAGGCGGTTAAGGCGGGTTCGGGACGCATAAGCCCCAGTTGCTGCCACACCGGCACGCCGGTTTTTTTTGCAGCTGCATCCAAAAGCGCCGAATCGATGCCATTTCGCGCCGCGCCGGGGGGCAACAGCGCCAGCGCGTCGCCGCCGTTTTCCAGCGCACCGCGCACACCTTCCAGCTGCGCCAAGACGCTTTCGACCGTTTCACCATACCGCTTATAGGGAACGCACTCCCCTTCCCCGTCATCAACGCGCACCAACACCACATCCACATGGGTGCGGGCGCCGCGGGCAATGCGAAATTCCCCGGCTATTGGCCAGCGTTCCGCCGCAAAGGAGACGATACGGCGGCTCATAATTCTTTCAGTATATCGGCAACACCAAAACGCACGCTGTCCGTTGCGGGAACGCCGCTGCGGGCGGCCAGATCCGCGATATGCCGCCGGGCGGTGGCCTCGTCCAGATGCTCGGTGATGGCGCTGATACCCACCAGCCGCACGGCGGGATTCGTCAGCCTTGCTGCGGTAAGATGCTGTTCTATAGCGGTTTCCATGCTGGGGACGGGATGCTTTACCCCGCGCATGTGCGTGCGGCTTTCATCAACGCACAAGACCAGCGCATCCGGCTGCGCCCCATGCACCAGCCCCATGGTCACCCCGGCAAAGGAGGGATGCAACAAAGACCCCTGCCCCTCGATAATATCCCAGTGGTCAGCCTCGTTTGCGGGGGAGAGCATCTCAACCGCCCCGGCGATAAAATCCGCCACCACCGCATCAACGGCAATGCCGCTGCCGCTTATCAGTATGCCCGTTTGCCCCGTGGCACGGAACGTGGCCTTGCGCCCGGCTTTTTGTAAGGCGCCTGCAATAACCAGCGCGGTGAATTTTTTGCCGATGGAGCAATCTGTGCCCACTGTGAGCAAGCGTTTGCCGCTGCGCTTTTCGCCTGTGCCAATAGGAAGCGCACCGTCAAAATGGCGCACATCGTGGAGCTGCCGCCCGTATTTCGCCGCAAGCTGAACAAGTTCCGGAAAACTAGTCAGCCGCGTGTGCAGGCCATTGGCAATGTCCATGCCGTGCTCTAACGCCGCTTTAAAGGTTTCGAGCCATAGGGGCGGCATCACCCCGCCTCGGTTCACAACGCCAATGACCAGCGTTTTAACGCCTAAGGCCGCTGCCTCCGCAATCGTCCTATCCGGCACACCCACATCAAGCGCGCAGCCCGGCAGGCGGAGCTGACCCAGCACCGCGCCCGGATTCCAATGCGCAATCCCCAGCGCGGTTTTACCCGCCAGTTTATCGGGGGCGTCGCCTAAAAATAACAGGTACGGTTGGTGTATGGTGCGCATTCGCTTTTATACTCATTAAACCGTTAAAAATCCACCGCCCGGCCATTTTTTTCCCAATCAAGATAGCGGGTTGGGTCTAAACGGGTTGGTTTTTTATTGCCATCGCCGCCGGTTTCCTCATCTGCTGGGTCTACCAACGCGGGTTCTGCTGTTACGTTTTTTTCAAGTTCAGGCTTTCTTTTTTCATGTATACGCATATATGAACCTCACTTCACCAAGCACATTATATAGGTATTCAAATGCCAAAAGCGAGAGCCGTTGCATTCACCGTCCTTCAAGACGTGTTATTAGGCAAAACACCCCTGCGGCAATCATTGGCAAACAGCCAAGCCTTTCAAAATCTTAACGATATTGATCGGCAATTTTCCCGCAATCTTATCAGCACCACCCTGCGCCATTACGGCCATATTCGCCAAATTATCGCCGGAAAATTGCAACACCCCCTGCCGCCGCAGGCCGCCCCCGTGGAACTTGCCCTCGCGCTTGGCATCACCCAGTTATACTATGCCCGCGTGCCGGATCATGCGGCGGTGGCAACGTCCGTGGGAATTTTAGAGGATAGCCGGTTCAGCCGCTATAAAGGTCTCGTCAACGCCATTCTACGCCGCTGCGCGAATGAGCGGGAACAGCGCGCCGCTGCGCCGCTCGCACCGCTGACAAATTTTCCCGATTGGTTGCAACAAAGTTGGGTTACCGCTTATGGCCATGATGCCGCCTCTGCTGCGGCGGCGGTGCTGTTGCTGCAACCGCCTCTTGATGTGACGGTTTTTGAAAACAGTGAGGCTTTTGCCAAGCTGACCTCCGGCACGCTACTTCCCGGCGGCACGGTACGGCTTAGCAGCAGCGGCCTGATACCCGATTTACCCGGCTTTCCTGAGGGCGCGTTTCAAATTCAAGAAGCCGCCGCTTCCCTGCCGGTCAAGCTGCTGGCAGAGAGCGGCCT
>JAJTHO010000131.1 GCA_021297975.1 Alphaproteobacteria bacterium | reverse complement strand
AGTCCTCAATAAAGACTTCAAAGCTGGGGTTCATGCGCCAGCCTTCAGGGCGGTTAAGGCGGCCTCAAGCTCAATACTGGCGGCATCCAGCGCCGCGCTATCCGTGCCGCGCAGCACAAGGCTTACGCCGGGGACGCCTTGGCGGAAATAGGGGTAGCTGCCGATATCAAGCGTTGCAAAACGCGCCTGAACGCTGCTGAGTGTGGCGGCTATCGTGCCTTCAGCCAGCGCGGTTGAGAGCGTGCGGCTTTCAATCGGTATCCCGCCGGCGAGTTGGGGCAGGATGAAATCCAGCATGGCCTGAAAAATACGCGGCACTCCGGCCAGCACAAACACGTTCTCTAACCTGAAGCCCGGCGCTTTCGAGACCGGGTTTTCAATCAATGTTGCCCCTTCCGGCACAGCGGCCATTTTCAGGCGCGCTTCATTGAGTAACTCCGGCGGGTAATGCGATTGCAAGGCTTTCAGCGCATCGGGGTGCTGCTTTATAGCTCTGCCGAAGGCCGCTCCAACTGTCGCGGTTGTGATATCATCATGGGTGGGGCCGATGCCGCCGCAGGTGAAAACATAGGTGTAGGCACGGCGCAGCGCGTTTAAGGCGGCTATTATTTCCGCAGATTTATCCCGCACAACGCGGGTTTCGGCCATGATAATGCCCGCCGCGCCCAGCTTTTGCGCGAGATAGGCGAGGTTTGTGTCCTGCGTGCGCCCGGAAAGAATCTCATTGCCGATAATCAGCAGGGCGGCGGTGGGGGTGTTGTCAGTCATAGCGCTATGCGGTACAACAAAACCATGGATTTTTCTAGCCCTTTGCTGCCGGGTATCCTGCAGCGCCGCTATAAACGCTTTCTGGCGGATGTGACGCTTGCGGATGGCGGCGAGATCGTTACCGCGCATGTGGCGAATTCCGGCTCGCTGATGGGGCTGGCCGTGCCGGGGGCGCGGGTGTGGCTGTTGGATAAGGGCGCGGATGCGGGCGGCAAGCTGCGCTATGGGTTGGAGCTGATAGAAGCAGACAGCGGCGCGCTGGTGGGGGTTAACACCATGCGGCCTAATCAGCTGGTGGCGGAGGCGCTCGGCGCGGGTTTACTGCCGGAATTTGCCGCGTACACCGTTTTCAAAAAAGAACAGCCCTATCACGCCAGCCGTTTTGATTTTCTGCTGGAGGGGGCGGGTTTGCCGCCGTGTTTTATTGAGGTGAAAAGCTGCACGCTGTCGAGAGACGGTTGGCTGGAATTTCCCGATGCGGCAACCGCGCGGGGGGCAAAGCATCTCGGCGATTTGGCGCGGGCGGCGGGTGAGGGGTACCGCGCGGTGCAGCTGTATTTGGGACAACGGGATGATTGCGCCCGCTTTCGGCTCGCCGCCGATATAGACCCGACGTATGCCAAGGCAGCGGCGGTGGCCAAGGCGGCCGGGGTTGAGTTTATGGTGAAGATTGCGAGCCCAACACCAGAGAAATTAACCTTTCCCACAGCCGCGTTAACCCTGTCCTAACACTTTTCTGGTATCAATCTTGCATCAGGAAAGGGTTTTTCCATGGCCGAAGGCCGCCAAGGTTTAGAGCTGCGCCAGACGCAAGGTCTGGTTATGACGCCGCAATTACAGCAGGCGATTAAGCTGTTGCAATTGTCGCATCAGGAGCTGAACACCTTGATTGAAACCGAGATGGCGGCAAACCCACTGCTGGAAATGGATGATTCCGCGCCGAAAGAGGCCGCGCTAGAGGGGGATAATGATTTTCCCGATTTAGACAGCGGCGAGGGCGACTATTGGGACGGCAGCTCTGATGCCGCGCCTGCGGAACGTGACCATTACGCCGCCCCGGAAGACGATTATGACCGCATGAGCAGCGCCTCTGAGATTAAAACGCTGGCCGACCACATAAGTCAGCAAGCCGCGCTCATGTTTCATGAGCCGGGCGAGCGGTTACTCGCGGCGCAGCTGATTGATGCCTTAGAGCCATCCGGCTATTTTACTGCCGATTTAACCGATTTTGCCGATCGCTTAGGCGCGGATTTAAACGCCGTTGAGGCTATACTGCTGCGCCTTCAGCAATGCGACCCGGCGGGGGTTTTTGCCCGAAACCTTGCGGAATGCTTGACGCTTCAGCTGAAAGACCAGAATCGCCTCGATCCGTGGATGGAAACGCTATTACAAAACCTTGATTTAGTGGCCAAGCGCGACACAGCGAAACTCGCGAAACTGGCGGGGTGTGATGTGGCTGCGGTGCAGGAAATGCTGGCGGAGATTCGTCGTCTGAATCCTAAGCCCGGCGCGGGCTTTGATGCGCCGGTTGCGGAAACGATGGTTCCCGATGTGTTTGTAAAAAAAGACAGCGACGGGGTTTGGTATGCGGAATTAAACCCGGCGTCCCAGCCCGCGATTGTGCTGAACAGTGGTTTTTATGAGAAGGCGGCCAAACTGATGCCGGATAAGGAGCAGAAACAGTTCCTCACCCGTGCGCATCACAGCGGTAGTTTCCTTCTCAAAGCCCTCGCGCAGCGCGCCGAGACGATATACCGCGTTACCGGCGCAATTGTGCGCCAGCAGCAGGAATTTTTTGATAAGGGGATGAGTTATCTCAAGCCCATGGTGCTGCGTGATATCGCGGTGGAGCTTGAGGTGCACGAAAGCACCGTCAGCCGGATTACCACGGCGAAATTCCTTTCCAGCCCGCGCGGGGTTTTTGAGCTGAAATACTTCTTTGCCGCCGGATTAAAGAATGTGGTGGGGCAGGAGGGGGCGTTTTCGGCGCGTTCAGTGCAGCATCGCATCAAGACCTTGATAGATGGGGAGAATCCCAAGACGGTGTTATCGGATGATGCGCTGGTGACCTTACTGCAAAAAGAAGGCATCGAGGTTGCCCGCCGCACGGTGGCGAAATACCGGGAAGGTATGGGGATTCCCAGCTCGATGCAGCGGCGCAGGCTAAAGCGGGCGTGATGCACCCGTTGCTGCTACTTTTTGGCGTTAATGCATTGGCGCTTTTGCTCATGATGGCGGATAAGCGGGCAGCGCGGCGCCAAGAAAGCCGCGTTCCGGAAAAAGTATTGCTGCTCCTCGCGCTTTTCGGCGGCGCGGCGGGGATTATCGCCGGGATGCGGCTGCTCAGGCATAAGACGCGCAAAGCGGCGTTTTATATGCCAGTTTATGGGATTCTAGTGTTACAAATTTTTGCTGCAATTACTTTTCGTAACTGGAGTCTCCAATGCCGTAAAAACCAAATTCCTCAAGCTCAGATTCAGTATCGCCACTATATTCATGATCTTCCTTCAAATCCTCATAATCGAGATTATTACCCTCTACATCCATATCTTCTAAATATTTGGCTTCATAAGCATCGAGTTCATTAGCATCGAGTTCATTTTCGTCTAAAGCACACATAAATTTCCTTTCAATATAAAAATATATTATATTTTATTTATAATAAAGTCAATAGTCATTCGCATGCGCGATGGATTTTTTTTATCCGCCATGCGGCTTCGATAAAATCATTGCGGGAATTTGCCGTTACAGATAAAAAAGTACGACTTGGTTGTTTCGATTGCAGAAAAGAGAATAGCAATGGCTTTTTTAGAGACCCTCAGGCAGCAGAGAACAGCTATTCACAGTCTTGCTGAGCAATATCAGGCGCGGCGAATCCGTGTGTTTGGCTCGGTGGCGCGCGGCGAAGAATCACCGGAGAGTGATGTTGATTTTCTTGTTGATTTTCCGCGCGGCTATGATTT
>JAJTHO010000056.1 GCA_021297975.1 Alphaproteobacteria bacterium | reverse complement strand
TCCAATAAATCGATGGTTGCGGTAACGCCGACATCATCGCCGATGCAAAAGGTGTTTTCCTGACGATAATCTAAGCTGTGGAGAATAAAACCGCGCCCCGGCTCCACCGGCCCCCCATGATACACCCGCGGATTATTGAGCAGCAGACCCGTGGTTGGCTGTTGAATCTGGCTCAGCAGCGCCCGCAAATCAAGGTTTCCCGACAGCCGATTAACCACAAACCCCATCGCGCCGTTGGCATCATGTGCGCACAAATAAATCACAGTGCGGTCAAAGCGCGGATCCAGCATCCCCGGCATCGCCACGAGAAAACTGCCTGCTAAGTAGCCATCTTGCGCCGTCCCAGCGCCACTCGACGTAAACGAACTCAATACCATGGGTCTTTATACCAGAGGTTTGTTAAGGAATTCTATAGAAAGCTCTGCAGGAGAATTAAAATGTTCCCGCTAGAGTGAATCAGAAAATGAGTGCTCCCGCCCCGCCCCCCCAGGCGGCTTCCACCGTCGCTGCGCTATGGCGTGACACGTCGCCGCCGGGCGGGAGCACTGCGCCAGCGTGCTGGCGCTCTATACTCTTTCTGAGCTATCGACTGTGCTTAAAACCCCTTTTACAGCGCCTTTTATACGTCTTATTGTTGATTCTCCGCCGCCCGCCGCGCCAGCGCATCCACCCGCTCATTCTCAACATGCCCATCATGCCCGCGCACCCAATGCCAGCGCACCGTGTGCGGCTTTTCGGCCTCTAACAGCGCCTGCCAGATATCCGCATTCAAAACCGGCTTTTTCGCCGCCGTTTTCCAGCCATTTTTCTGCCAGCCGTGAATCCATTGGGTGATACCGTTGCGGAGGTATTGGCTGTCGCTGTAAAGGTCAACGGTGGATGGTTTTTTTAGGGCGCGTAAGGCCTCCAGCGCCGCTGTCAATTCCATCCGGTTGTTGGTGGTGTGCGCCTCACCGCCGGTGAGCTCTTTTTCATGCTCCCCCCATTGGAGTAGCGCCGCCCAGCCGCCCCGCCCCGGATTGCCAAGGCAGGAGCCGTCGGTGTGGATGGTGATTATATCCCCGGCCATGTGGAAAAAAACCTCAGCTTGTTGGCGTATTCATTCGGGTCTTTGTCTATCAACGCACCCCCGCGCGGAGTGAGCGAATCTTGCAGGCGCGTCAGGTAAAAGCGCAGCGCTGCAAGCTGGCATAACAGCGGCAAGGCGGCGCGTTCTGAATCAGATAACTCCCGCACTGAATTATAGCCGTCTATAATTTCCTTTGCGACATCTGTATCGAACTTATCGCCAGCAGGGTGAAAACACCATGCCGACAGCACAATCGCTAAGTCATAGGCTAAGGTATCCGTGCAGGCAAAATACCAGTCAATCACGCCGGATACAGCGTCGCCCTTTTCTTCAAAAAAAACATTATCAGGAAATAAATCACCGTGACATAGCCCTGTTTCCAGCTGGCTGAAATCCGCTTGTTTAAGCGCGGCTATGACGCCATTCACAAGCTCGGCGTTCTCGCCAAATTTACCCTGCAGGGTGTCCGCCAACGCAAGTATCCCCGCCTTGCCCAGTTGGTTCGGCGGCATGGGGTTATCCAGATTTTTTACCTGATGGATACGGGCACAGATCGCGCCAAGATTTTTTGCCCGTTGCCCCACCCAGAGACCGACGACATCGCCAATAGACTGTCCGCTCAAAAAAGAAACCACACAGCCGGGCTTGCCAAAGAACTCACCGGCTGTTTTTGCGGAACCATTTCTACTCGGTATAGGACAGGGAATGCCTATGTCTGCTAAGTGTTCCAGTAAATCCATACAGCGCTGCAGACCTGCCAATTTAAGGCGCCGCTCGATAAGGGTAAATATGTAGAGGTCATCGAATGTTTCTATTTTATAGTTGGTGTTTTCAACGCCTTCGAGGATGCCAGATATCTTAGATATATAAACCAAATCATTGTAATTAGATCGCAATACTTCCCTTAATTTTTCCTCCGGGATTTTCGTCAACACCGCCATGACTTAAGCCGCCAGAATCTTCGGCAATTTAAACACCACATCTTCCGTACCCAAAACCACATCCTCGCGGGTGACGGTGTATTTTTCCGCAAGCGCCCGTTCAACCTCGACCACCAGTTCTTCCGGTGCCGACGCCCCGGCGGTGAGACCAACTAACATGTTATAACATATTATATCCCACGGAATGTCCGCCGCGCGTTGAATAAGCTGCGCTTTTTTCGCGCCATACTGGAGCGCTGTTTCCACCAGCCGCACTGAATTCGAGGAATTGGGCGCCCCAATCACCAAAAACACATCCACCCGCGGCGCAATGGCGCGCACCGCCGCTTGGCGGTTGGTGGTGGCATAGCAAATATCTTCTTTATGCGGCGCTTTTATGGCCGGGAAACGGGCGGAAAGCCGCGCCACCATGCCCGCTGTTTCATCCACCGACAGCGTTGTTTGCGTGATATACGCCAGCTTTTCCGCCGCGGGCGGCTGCACGGCGTCGGCATCGGCCAACGTTTCCACTAGCGTGATGCTGCCGCTTGGCAGTTGCCCCATCGTGCCAATCACCTCCGGGTGTCCGGCATGGCCGATAAGCAGCAGGTGATACCCCTGCGCGTGCAGTGTTTCTGCCTCTTTGTGCACCTTGCTGACTAGCGGGCAGGTGGCATCCACAAACAGCATCTCGCGCCGCCGCGCCTCTGCTGGAACGGCTTTCGGCACCCCATGCGCCGAAAAAATCACCGGGCGGCCTTCGGGCACGGCGTCCAGCTCATCGACAAAAACCGCGCCTTTCGCAGCCAAACTATCGACCACATATTTATTATGCACAATCTCATGGCGCACATACACCGGCGCGCCGTATTTTTCCAATGCCTTTTCAACAATTTGAATAGCCCTATCCACCCCGGCGCAAAAGCCGCGGGGTGCTGCAACCAGCAGCGTTAAAGCAGGCAGCGACATCAGGCGGCGGCCTGTTGCAATTGGCTGCGGATGTGGTTGCGCACCTTGCTGACGCTGTTTTCCAGCACGACAAAGCGTTCCGTGCCGTCCAGCGCCGCTTGCAGACGGGCAGGAACCGGCGGCGTGACCCCGGTTGCGTCCCGCACGCTATCGGGGAATTTCGCCGGATGGGCGCAGGCAAAGCTCATAATCGGGGTGTCGCCTTCCAGCTGCCGCGCGGCCGCCAGCCCCACTGCCGTATGCGGGTCAACCAGCACGCCGCTGTGCTGATAGGTATCTCTTATGCTGCTTAAGGTTGCCGCATCGTCCACCCGCACGCTGCGGAATAGTTGTTGCAGCTCCGTTAATTCAGCCTTGCCGATTGCAAACGAGCCATCGGTGCGGAAGCTTTTCAGCACGCTGCCCGTGCGGGCACCATCGCGCTTATACACCTCAAACAAAAGCCGCTCAAAATTGCTGGAGATTTGAATGTCCATGCTGGGGCTTAAAGACGGCTCAACCGGGCGGATTTCCATCGCGCCAGACTCGAAAAAACGCGCCAGAATGTCGTTGCGGTTGGTGGCGGCAACAAGGCGCTGAATGGGCAAGCCCATCTGCCGCGCAACGTACCCGGCATAGATATTGCCAAAATTGCCGGTGGGAATCACAAACGACACCGCCCGTTCCGGTGCGCCGAGCCGCAGCGCGGCATAAAAATAATACACCACCTGCGCCAGAATCCGCGCCCAGTTGATGGAATTGACCGCTGTTAAATGCAGCTCATCCACCAGTTTCGCATCGGCAAACAGCGCCTTAACAATATCCTGACAATCATCGAACGAGCCTTCCACCGCAATATTATGCACATTCGCGGCTGTAACGGTGGTCATCTGCCGCCGCTGTACGGCGGAGGTGCGCCCCTGCGGGTGCAGCACAAAAATATCCATGGTGGATTTGCCCGCACAGGCGGCAATCGCCGCAGAGCCGGTATCGCCGCTGGTTGCGCCAATAACCGTGATATGGCGGCGGCTTTTTGCCAGCAGATAATCAAACAGCCGCCCTAAAAATTGCAACGCATAGTCCTTAAATGCCAGTGTTTCGCCGTGGAACAGCTCAAGCAAAAAGATATTGGTATCAATCTGTTGCAGCGGCGCAACAGCCGGATGATGAAAAGCACCGTAGGTATCATCCAGCAGCGTTTTCAAATCCGCATCCGGGATACTGCCCGCGACATACGGCTTTAAAATTTCAAAGGCCAGCGCGGGATAGGACAAACGCGCCATCGCCTTGAGGTCGACGCGGGAAAACTGCGGGAACGATTCCGGCACATACAGCCCGCCATCCCGCGCCGTGCCCGACAAAGCCACGTCGCTAAAGGATAACAAAGGCGCGTTGCCGCGGGTAGAGAGGTATTTCATTGTGCCCTCAACATAAACAAAAGTCCGTTTTTTTTCTTAGCACGCACGCACGCGATTGCAACAATCTTACCATGAGACATTTTTTAAGGGCGTCATTCCGAGCCAACAAAACCGCAAGGTTTTGTGCCGCCGAGGAATCTCCTTGTTATCCTGAGGGAGATCCTTCGATTTCGCAAAACCTTGCGGTTTTGCAGAACGAGGGATGACCCCGCTCAAAAAATTTCTGACGCTCCGAACAGCAAGGTTGCTGCTTGCCTTCGCCGCCAAGTCTTGCCATGAATTACCCTTATGTCTTTTAACACCTTCGGTCACCTGTTTCGTTTCACCTCCTTCGGCGAGAGCCACGGGGCGGCCATTGGCTGTGTGGTGGACGGCGTGCCGCCGCGCCTGCCGCTTACGGAGGCAGATATTCAGCCGTTTCTGGATAAACGCCGCCCCGGCCAATCGAAATTCACCACCCAGCGCAGCGAGCCGGACACCGTGGAAATCCTGTCCGGCGTGTTTGAAGGGCAGACCACGGGAACGTCGATTGCCCTGCTGATTCGTAATGTTGACCAAAAAAGCAAGGATTACGGGGATATTGCCGAAAAATTCCGCCCCGGCCATGCGGATTACACGTATTTGGCCAAATACGGCATCCGCGATTATCGCGGCGGCGGGCGCAGCTCAGCGCGGGAAACCGCCGTGCGCGTTGCTGCAGGCGCCATTGCCCGCAAAATAATCGGCAGCGGCGTGACACTCACCGGCGCACTGGTTGAAATGGGCGGACACACGGTTGAGCGTAGCCGCTGGGACGATGCGGCGACCCATGCAAACCCGTTTTTCTGCCCGGATGCAGAGGCGGCGCTTGCGTGGGAAACACATTTAAACACCGCCCGCAAAAACGGCTCATCGCTGGGCGGTATTGTTGAGGTGACGGCGCGGGGCGTGCCGGTTGGGCTTGGCAGCCCGCTGTATGCTAAATTGGATGCAGAACTCGCCAGTGCGCTGATGAGCATTAACGCCGTCAAGGGCGTTGAAATCGGCGCAGGCTTTGAAAGCGCCCGCTTTTCCGGCGAAGAAAACGCCGATGAGATGCGCATGGGCGATGACGGCCAGCCCGTGTTCCTCAGCAACCACGCGGGCGGCATCTTAGGGGGCATCAGCACCGGGCAAGACATCACCGTGCGCATCGCCATTAAGCCCACCAGCAGCATCCTGACCCCGAAAAAAACCATTACCCGCAGCGGCGATGAGACCGACATCATCACCAAAGGCCGCCACGACCCGTGTGTGGCGATTCGCGCTGTGCCGGTTGCGGAGGCAATGGTTGCGTGTGTGCTCGCGGATCAGCTCTTGCGGCATCGGGGGCAAGTGGGGTAACACTAGCATTATAAGAATAATAAAGGAGCCTGCCGCGTGTTTTCATTTTTGGGTAAACTGTTGAAGCGGCTTATTTTTGCGCTCGGACTCTCCAGCCTTATCGGCGTTGTTGGCATGCTGGTAATCTTTTTTGCGCTGCGCAGTGAAGCGCCAAAAACAGAGCTGCCCGGCTCGTTTGTGCTGACGCTTAACGCCGGAAACGGCATCTCGCCCCTGCCCGCTGACCCGCTTCTTTCTCAGCTTATGCCCGATGAGGCCGCGTTGGATTTATACTCAACGCTTGAGGCGCTCAAACACGCAGCAACGGATGCGCGGGTTAAGGCGGTGTTTTTAGACCTGACCGGCTCGCAATATGACCTGACAATGATTGAGGAAATAGGCGGGGCGCTCGCGGCTTTGCGCGCGGCCGGAAAGCCGGTTGTGGCGTTTTCCGAAACCTTTTCCGAAGGCGAAAACAGCATCATCCCGTATCTTGCCGCAACCTACAGCGGCGAGATTTGGATGCAGCCGTATGGCATGGTTGCGCTGCTGGGCGTTGGCGCGGAAGTGCCGTTTTTTAAAGACGCTCTAGAACGGCTCGGCGCGCGCTTTGAAACCGAACACCGCAATGAGGCAAAAACCGCCTTTAACAGCTTTACCGAAAATGGCTTTACCCCGGCGCACAGGGCGCAGACGGAAAAACTGCTGCGCGATGTTCTGGCCGTTGTCTCACCAAAACTTACAACAAACCGCCCGGCTCTGCCGCCGCTGGAAAGCCTGTTTGCTGAAGGCTTTTACATGGGGCAAGGCGCTGTTGATAAAAAGCTGGTTGATCAGCTCGGCTATATTGATGATGTGCGGGCGCGGCTGTTTGCGCTGTATAACGGCGGTACGGCGCCTGAAGGCGCTGTAATCACCGCCGATGAAGATTGGCTGGTAAGCATAGAGCGCTATCATGGCGGCAAGCCTGAATCGCTGCTGAAAACAGCGTACTTAGGCGAGAAGAAAGACAAAGCGGAAAAACCCGCTGCGCTCGCGCTTGTGTATATGAACGGCGAAATTGTCCGCGATACAGATGGCGGCTTTGGCGGCGATGAGGGGAAAATCACCGCTGCGCAGTACAGCGAGGTTTTTGCCGATATTGCAGCGGATGCGAGCATTAAAGCCGTTGTGCTGCGCATAGACAGCCCCGGCGGCGGCTTTACCGCCAGCGATACATTGCGAAACGCGATTAACACCCTCCGCGAGAACCACAAGACCATCATCATCAGCATGGGCAGCGTGGCGGCCAGCGGCGGCTATATGCTGGCCAGCGCCGGGGATAAAATCTTCGCCCTGCCCGGCACGATTACCGGCTCTATCGGCGTTATCGGCGGCAAGCCGGTTTTTCAAGACGCCGCCTCCAAATTAGGCGTAAAGGTTGAGCGCGTTGGTACGGGTGATTTGGTCAATATGTTCAGCCCGCTCAGATCCTTTAACGACAAAGAACGCGCCGCTTTCCGCCGCCAGGTTGATTTCAGCTTTGCCGCGTTTAAAGAAATTGTCGCCGAATCGCGCGGCCTTAACCCGGCAGAGGTTGAGACCGTTTCCGGCGGGCATGTGTTTTTCGGCGAGGAAGCAGTGCGGCTGAAACTGGTTGATGCGCTCGGCGGTCTGGATGCGGCCATTAGCGAGGCGCAGGAATCAAGCGGCCAGCCGAAAGACCAGCCTTTAGAAGTGCGCCTTTACCCGCAAGCGGAATTGCCGTGGCTGGCGTTTCTACAGGGGCAGTTTGGCGGTTTGGTGCGGGCAACGCTTCATGCGGCATTTGGTTTGCCGTATGATAACAGCGCCCTGAAGGCACAGGCGGCCATTCCAGCCGTGCATTGAGCGGGTGTTAACCCGCTGTTAATCCCCTAGCTTTAAGGTGAGATATATGAGCGATTCCCTTATCCCTCCCATTGACGCGGATTCACAGAAACTGCGTCTTGCTTTTGTCGGCCATGAATTGGTCGATGCCGCGCTGTCGGCGCGGTATCGCCTGCCTAATAAAGCTGAGGGAAGCACCAAACTCAAGCAACTCGCCCGCTATTTCAGCCACGAAAGCCTTACCGATGACACGCTAACCCTGTGGGTGCGCGGCTTTGCGCTGACTCCTGAGCAGGAAAAAGCCCGTTTTATGGGCAATTTTGCTGTGCTCCGCTTACAGCCCATCAACCCGGATGACCGCTGGACGATTGCGGCGGAAAAGCTGGAAAGACCGCTCGCCGCTCATCCGCAAAAAGCACGCCTAAAGCTGCATCATCCCAATTGGGCACACCCCATTATGGCCAGTATTCGCAAGAAAAAACTGTATGATGACATTAACGATGCCCGCGCCGCGCTCGATAAGCTACACCATGAATTCCCCACCGTGTCCATTCCGGGCCCCGATAAGCTGGCGATTCTGGTCTATAGCAAAAGCGCGGCGAAAGAAGAAAACGGCTTAGAAACAGCAGAAAAGCCGGGTGTTAAACAGCCGATTGTCCGCATCCAACTGCGCCTGATGAGCCAGGATGACGGCCAGCATTATATTGATTGGTCAGAACGCGGCAAAAACCGCCGACCCACCGGCGGAAGTCGCGTTGCCGCGCAGGATCCGAAGGCGGTTGCGGCGGCGGCGGCGATGATGCAGGTGACGCGGTAGATAATCGTGGCCTGTGTTGTACTATAGAAACCTCTGCAAACGGTATTCTCTCAATAAAACAAGTTTTTGACCCTCACCCCGACCCTCTCCCTTAGAGGGAGAGTGGGTTCTTTATATATTTCAAGCGCCTGCTTATGTGCGAAATATCGCAGGATTATTAAGAATACCCTCACCCTGAAAGGGAGAGGGTGATCTACACCGTACACGGTGTAAATCGGGTGAGGGTCATGTGACTATTCCCGGCTTTTGCAGCCCCCACTCAAACCGTTGTAATATCTTTCTCTTTCGCCGCCAACGCCTCATCAATCTGCTTGATATGCGCGTCCGTCTCATCCTGCAACTGCTTGGAAAAACGCTTTTCTTCATCCTCAGAAATAACTTTATCTTTCAAGGATTTCTTCAGCGCGTCCATCCCGTCGCGGCGCACATTGCGCACACTCACGCGCCCGGCTTCGGCGTATTTCCCCGCAACTTTCACCAGCTCCTGCCGCCGCTCGGCCGATAATTCCGGCACGGGCACGCGGATAAGCTGTCCCTCGCTCATCGGATTCAGGCCAAGCCCGGCATCGCGAATCGCCTTTTCCACCGCCTTGGTGTTTTCCTTATCCCAGACCTGCACGCTAATCAGCCGCGCTTCGGGCGTTGACACCGCCGCCAGCTGGTTCAGCGGCATCCGGCTGCCGTACACCTCAACCGTCACGGGATCGAGCATGGAAATCGAGGCGCGCCCTGTGCGGAGGCCAATGTATTCCTTTTTAACCGTATCCACCGCGCCCGTCATGCGGCGTTTATAATCTTTTACATCAAACGTTGTCATACAGACCTCTTATGCCGTGATACCATTATCAACGATGGTGAACAAGCCTTTGCCGGTGAGCACGGCGCTGAGGCCGCCTTTATCCAGCATCGAGCTGACTAAAATAGGGATATTGTTTTCCCGCGCCAGCGATATGGCACTTGCGTCCATAACCTTCAGGTCTTTCGACAAAACATCCAGATAGTTCAAGCGATTAAACCGCTTTGCCGCCGGGTCTTTACGCGGATCGGCGCTGTACACCCCATCGACCTTGGTGGCTTTAATAATCGCATCGCAGTTCATTTCCACCGCGCGTAGCGCCGCTGCGGTATCGGTTGTGAAAAACGGATTGCCCGTACCGGCTGCGAAAATAACCACGCGGCCTTTTTCCAAATGGCGCACGGCGCGGCGGCGGATATACGGCTCACACACCGCGTTCATGGGAATGGCCGATTGCACACGGGTGGACAACCCCTTGGCTTCCAGCGCGTTTTGCAGACCAATGGCGTTCATCACGGTCGCCAGCATCCCCATGTAATCGGCGGTCGCTCTGTCCATGCCCTTGGCCGCGCCGGAAATACCGCGAAAGATATTGCCGCCGCCGACAACGAGGCACACCTGTGCCCCCAATTTCGCCGCCGCCACCACATCATCGGCAATCTGCGCCAGCGTTTCCGTGTCGATGCCGTATTCCGCGCCGCCCATCAGGGCTTCGCCAGACAGTTTAATCATCACGCGGGGGTATAAAAGGGATTTTGCCATGCCGGAGATATAGCGCAGGCGTTGGGGATTTACAGAGTTTTTTATTACTTATCCCATCGCTGCCATTTTTTAAGTGACGTCATTCCGAGCAAACAAAGCCTTAGGCTTTGTGCCGTCGAGGAATCTCCTCGAATTCTAGAGGAGATCCTTCGATTTCGCAAAACCTCAGGGTTTTGCTGCACTCAGGATGACGGCATTAAGGAATTAACAGCAGCGGCGCTATCTTCTTGCACAAACCCGCCGCTGTGTTATTGCCGACGCATGGTGTTTTCCTCGCCGTATTTTTCCCGCCGCATGGCGCTGCAGCTGCTCCTCGGTTTTTCCAGCGGGCTGCCCTATTTGCTGGTGTTTAGCACGCTGTCGTTGCGCCTGCGTGAGGCGGGGCTGTCGCTCACCGCGATTGGGGTTTTTTCGCTGGTAAAGGCACCGTATACCTTCAAGGTTTTCTGGGCGCCGCTGCTGGATCGGTTTAACGTGCCGGTGCTGGGCGGGTTACTGGGGCAGCGCCGCGCCTTTGCGGTGCTGTTTCAAGCTGGATTGATTGTGTGCCTGTGCGGGATGGGCGCGGCGGATCCGCTGGTTAATATCGACATGCTGGCCTTTTGGGCAATTGGTGTGGCGCTGTGTTCGGCGAGTCAGGATGTGGTGCTGGATGCGTATCGCAGCGAACGGCTGGCTGAGGGCGAATTATCCGCAGGCGCGGCCGTTTTTGTGACCGGATACCGCATCGCGCTGTTGGTTGCCGGCGCGGGCGCAACGGGGCTGGCGGATAGCGTTTCATGGAGCGAGGTGTATTACGCCATGGCCGCGATTCAGGGGGTTGGGATTCTGGCGGTGCTGTTTGCGGATGAGCCAAAAGATCAGCGCGGCACAAATGCCCCCAAGCCTCAAGCCTTACCCCTCACCCCGCTTACCTATCTCGCCCCCTTTAAAGCCTTTCTGTTACAACCCGGCGCATGGGTTATCATTTGCCTCGCGCTGCTGTATAAACTGGGCGACGGGTTCCTTGGCACATTGGCAAACCCATTTTACCTCGATTTAGGGTTCAGCAAAACAACCATTGCCGAAATATCCAAGCTGTTTGGCTTTGCGGCAACGATTGCCGGCGGCCTTATCGGCGGGGCGCTGGCGATGCGGATGGGGCATATGCGGGCGCTGTTTTTAGGGGCGATG